>JAEZBP010000598.1 GCA_023427125.1 Pseudomonadota bacterium
CCCTCGGCGCGACCGCGAGCGCGCGCGCGAGCGCGACGCGCTGGCGCTGGCCGCCCGAGAGCTGGGCCGGGTGGCGATCGGCCATGCCGCGGAGCTGGACGAGCCCGACGAGCTCGTCCACGCGCGCTCGGATCACCGCCTCGCTCGGCCGCTCGCGCCGCGGCTTCACGCGGAGGCCGAACGCGATGTTCTCGAAGACGGTCATCTCGCGAAAGAGCGCGTAGTGCTGGAAGACGAAGCCCACGCCGCGCTCGGCGACGCCGGAGCGCGTGAGGTCGCGGCCGCCGAAGAGGACCCGGCCGGCGTCCGCGGTCTCGAGCCCGGCGATCACGCGGAGCAGCGTGGTCTTGCCCGATCCCGAGGGACCGAGCAGCGCGACGAGCGCGCCGTCGTCGATGCGCACGCTCGCGTCGCGGAGCGCATGGTGCGCGCCGTAGGCCTTGCTGACGCCGATCCCCTCGATGCTCACGCCGTCACCTCCGCGCTCGGCCGCGCATGCGCGCGGCGCTCGAGGAAGGCCTTGAGCGCGAGCGTGACGAGGCCGGAGAGCACGAGCAGCGAGGCGACGGCGAAGGCCGCCGACCGGTCGTACTCGCTGTAGAGGACCTCGACGTGGAGCGGCAGCGTGTTGGTCTCGCCGCGCAGGTGGCCGCTGACGACGCTGACCGCGCCGAACTCGCCGGCCGCGCGCGCGCCACAGAGGACCGCGCCATAGAGCACGCCCCAGCGGATGCGCGGCAGCGTGACGCGAAAGAGGATGCTCCATCCACCCGCGCCGAGGCTCGCCGCCGCTTCCTCTTCGTCGCGGCCCTGCGACTCGAGCAGCGGCACGAGCTCGCGCACGACGAAGGGCAGCGTGACGAAGAGCGTCGCGAGGATGACGCCGGGCACCGCGTAGACGACGCGCACGCCGTGATCGATCAGGAACGGGCCGACGAGGCCCCGCGCGCCGAAGAGCAGCACGAAGAGCAGGCCCGAGACGATCGGCGAGACCGCGAAGGGCAGATCGACGAGCGTGAGCAGGACTCCCTTTCCCGCGAAGTCGAAGCGGGTGATCGCGTAGGCGGCCGCGACGCCGAACGCGGCGTGGAACGGGACGACGATCGCGACGACCATCGCCGTCAGGCCGAGCGCCGAGAGCGAGTCGTCGTCGGTGACCGCCTCGAGCCAGTGAGCCGGCCCGTCGGCGAGCGCCTCCACCGCGACGACGGTCACCGGCAAGACGAGCAGGACGAAGACGCCGGCGAGCGCGATCGCGAGGACGCTCATCGCCAAGACGCCGCGGGGGCGCTCACGCCGTCCGTGTGCCACGGCGGGACAACCTCCTCTCGAATGCGTTCACCGCGAGCAGGAGCCCCGCGGAGGCGACCAGCATCGCGAGCGCGACGATCGAGGCGCTCGCGTAGTCGTAGCCCTCGAGGTGGGTGAGGATGCGGTAGGGCGCGATCTCGCTGTACTCGGGGCGGTTGCCGGCGATGAAGACGACCGAGCCGTACTCGCCGAGCGAGCGCGCGAACGCGAGCGTGGTGCCCGCGAGCAGCGCGGGGAAGATCGCCGGGAAGATCACGCGGCGGAAGGTCTGCGCCGGGCTCGCGCCGAGCGAGGCCGCGGCCTCCTCGACGTCGGCCGGCAGATCCTGGAGGACCGGCTGCACGGTGCGCACGACGAAGGGCAGGCCGGTGAAGAGGAGCGCGACGACGATGCCGGCGCGCGTGAACGCGAGCTCGACGCCGAGCGGCGCGAGGAGCGCGCCGATCCAGCCGCTCGGCGCACAGAGCGCGGTCAGCGCGATGCCCGAGACCGCCGTCGGCAGCGCGAACGGGACGTCCACGAGCGCATCGACCACCCGGCGGCCCGGGAACTCCCAGCGCGCGAGGGCCCACGCGATCGCGAGGCCGAGCGGCGCCGCCATCAGGGCGGCGACGGCGGACGCGCCGAGGCTGAGGCCGCACGCGTAGAGGGTCCGGCGATCGGTCACCGCATGGACGATCGCATCGGACGGTGCGCGGGCGACCGCGATCACCAGCGCCGCGAGCGGCACGATCACGAGCACGAAGAGCACCGCCGTCGTCACCGTGATCGAGGCGCCGAACCCCGGGATGGGCCGAGCCCGCAGGAGGCTCATCGCGCGCCTCCGCGCCGCTGCACCTGATCGAAGAGCGCGCCGTCGGCGAAGTGCCGCCGGTGGAGCTCGTCCCACGAGGCGCCGAACTGATCGGCGACGGTGAAGAGCGTCAGCGTCGGGAACGAGGCGCGGTGCCGCTCGAGCACCGCCTCCTCGCGCGGGCGGTAGTGGCGGCGGGCGGCGATCTCCTGCACCTCGGCCGACCAGAGATGGCGCGCGTACGCCTCGGCCGCGGCGCCCGTCCCGTGTCGCTCGACGTTGCGATCGACGAGCGCCACCGGCGGCTCCGCGAGGATGCTCTCGGTCGGGATCACGATCTCGAGGCCGGCGCTCGCCATCTCCTCTCGGAGCAGGTGCGCCTCGTTCTCCCACGTGAGGAGCACGTCGCCGATGCCGTTCTGCGCGAAGGTGTTGGACGCGCCGCGCGCGCCCGAGTCGAGGACCGGGACGCGCTGATAGAGCGCGCGGACGAACGCGGCACCCGCCTCGTCGCCGGTCTGTCCGTCGTAGCCGTGCCGCGCCGCGTAGCCGTAGGCCGCGAGGTAGGTCCAGCGCGCGCCGCCGGAGGTCTTCGGGCTCGGCGTGATGACGCGGGTCTCGCCGCGGAGCAGATCCGGCCAGTCGCGCACGCCGCGCGGGTTGCCGCGCCGCACCACGAAGACGATCGTGGAGTACCAGGGCGAGCTGTCGTTCGGCAGGCGGCGCGCCCACTCGCGCGAGGTCGCGCCCTCGCGGGCGATCGCGTCGACGTCGTAGGGGAGCGCGAGGCTCACGAGGTCCGCGTCGAGGCCGTCGATCACCGCGCGGGCCTGGGCGCCCGATCCGCCATGCGACATGCGCACGACGAGCTCCTGTCCGTCGTGCTCGCGCGCCCACTGCGCGGAGAAGCCTTCGTTCACCTCGGCGAAGAGCTCGCGGGTGGGATCGTAGGAAACGTGGAGGAGCTCGACCGCGCCGCCCGACGCGTCGCCGCTGCACGCGGTGAGGGTGAAGAGCGCGAGGAGCGACAGGAGGCTGCGCGTCATGGAGAGCGCGGCCTCAGCGAGCCGCGTGCCGACCCGTGAAATCGCGCACGCGGCGCCTTGCCCAGCATATTTCACGGTGCTGGGGCCGATACCGTGAAATGACACGGAACGATCCGTGCTATGTCACGGAGTCGATGGCGCGAGGCCAAGCACCGAAGAAGCCGGCGCGGGGCACGCCTCGTGCTGCGGCCGCGCCGACGATGCAGCTCGAGCTCGAGATGTGGCGGGAGGCCTGCCGGCACCTGCGCGTAGAGACCTCGCTCGAGCGCATGCTCCCGGGGATCGCGCGCCACCTGCCGGCCTGCGCCGTCGCGGTGCGCCGCCTCGACGTCGCCCGCGCGCGCCTCGAGACGATCGCGTTCGAGGGCGAGCCGATCGACGGGCTGGCGCAGGTGCCCTTCGAGCTCTCGCCGGCCGCGCTGGCGCGGGTGCTCGCGCTCTTCCGATCGCCGGCGCTCTTCGCGACGGCGCTGGTCGGGGGCGATCCGATCTTCGGCGAGCCCGGCGGCGATCGCGGCGACGTGATCGTCGCGCCGCTCG
>JAEZBP010000961.1 GCA_023427125.1 Pseudomonadota bacterium
GTCCGCAGAGATCACTTTCCGACGGAATTCGCCGTCTGCAGCTTCGTAACCCGGGTTTGAACCGGGTTCGGACCCCGCGCTGCACCCCGCGACCATCCCGCTCCGCCGAACCGCCCCCATCGGGCCCGCCGTCACCACGATCCGCCCCCGAGTACCACGGACGGATCCTTCGCTCTCCCGCGCCGCCTCCTCGTTCCCCGCGACCGCCGGCGCGGTCGCCCCTGGAAGAAGCGCGGTCGCTCCGACCCCCCCTCGTGAGCAAAGACGCGCTCGCGCCATGCGCCGCCCAGTCGGGGCCCGAGCGGCGCACAGGTGCGTCCGGAGCGCTCACTTTGATCGAAAAGTGCCCATCGACGGCCTCGCCAATCGTGTCCAGCGCCGTGCTGGGCACCGCCGCGACCATCCCCCGCCCCCGATCCACCCCGATCGATCCACCATCACCGCGATCCGCCGACGAGTACCACGGACGGATCGCCGGGTCGCCCGCGGGATCGCCGGATCGCCCCGAAGGAGGATCGCCCCGAAGGACGGATGGTTGGTTACCGTTGTGCGTGCGGGCTCGACCCATCAGCCCACACACGAAAAGTTGAGAGTATCTCAGCCAAGTTCTCAGGACCACCGAACCCGTAGAACTTGCCATCTCTCATCTCGCAACGGACCCAGTCATCGGAACTTCGCTCTATAGATACCGAGCGCCCTTCTTCGACCACACCGGCATCAATCACCACCGACCAGCCTGGATTGTCGATCGTGTCGATCACGATCCCGCTGCCATGTTCCCACTCGCCATCACACCGCGAGTGGTACCAATACTGTATCCACTTTAGGATGTCGTCAGACACATCGCACCACCTTAGAGCAGCCCCTGTCGCCGCGCGAGTTCGCGCGCCATCCGAACATCGTTCTTCGTCGCCGGCCGTGTCGTCTTGGGGCCCAGACTTGAGAGCCCTGATGGTCCAGCATGTGCCACAGCTTCATGCACGTGAGGAATAGGTATCCTCTGGCCCGACGCCTTGTCAAAGTGGCTCTTTCCCCTCAAGTCGATGTCGATTCGACCGCCAGCAGTGCGACCCCCAACCCTGTTCCTGTTGATCTGCTGCGCCAGCTCCTCGGCCATCTCGGCCTCATCCTTGGGTCCTGAGTTAGTGGATGTGCAGCCGCCAGCTGGCTTGCTCGCGAGCCCTAGCGGATCAACTTCGCCAAGGGGATCGCGGACATACCCATACACTGAAATCCCGCCGTCGACACAAAGAGGGTCTTCACTAAGGTACCGCCCAACCCCGTTCTCATAGCAGCGGAACCGGTTGTAAGAGAGCCCACCCTCGTCGTCTTCCATCTGCCCCGGCCAGCGAAACGGGCACTTGGTCCGCTTTATCTCGCTGACCATCTTGCCGTAGGTGTCGATCTCGCCGCGCCAGGCGACGCTGCCGTCTTGCGCGATGAGCTCGGTCGGGGTGCCGATCTGGTCGGTCAGCACGCCCCACACCTGGCCCTGCGCCAGCTTGGCCAGCGGGTTGAACGTCTCCGGCTCGAAGACCCACGTGGTCTTGCCCTCGTCGCTGTCGAGCTCGGTCAGCGGGGTGTGGCCGTCCCAGGACCAGCGGACCTCCTTCAGCGGCCGCTCCGCACCCTTCGTTTCAAAGACCTGCTTCGTGAGCCGACGCGCCAGGACGTCGTAGGCGAAGCTTACCTCACGCCGTCCGGAAGCTCGACCGCGCTCAGCATCCCCGCGCCATTCCACCGGTAGCGCGTGGTGTCCCCCAGGATGTCCGACTTCTCGATGAGGTTGCCGTCGGCGTCGTGCACGTAGCGCGTGCCCTCGGCCTCCTCGATGCGGCCGCCCGGTCCGTAGCGTCGATCGCTCAGGTCCGGCGTGCGGTAGATGTTGCCGACCGCGTCCATCGCCCGGTGCTGCGGCTCGCCCCACGGGAGCTTCGCCCACACCAGCCGGCCGCGCGCGTCGTGCTTGTAGTGCGCGTCGCCGAGCTGCGGGTCCAGGATGGCCCGGATCTGATCGTCGCCCTCCCACTGGTAGCGCTTGTCCCCCATCGTCCGCGACGAGCCGTCCGCCCCGCGCGCGAGCACGGTCCGCCGCATCGGGCGGCCGACGAGGTCGCGCTCCCAATGGCTGCTCACCCCGCTCGGGAACGCCCGGCCGAGCTCGAGCCCGAGCGGGTCACGCTCGAAGTCCACGCCCCACCACGCACCCTCGAGCTCGACGCGCGTCACGTCGCCGCCGAGGTCTCGCTCGATGTGGTGCTTGTGGCCGTCGCTCGACTCCACCCGCACCCGGTGCCCGTCGGGACCGTACCCGCTCTTGATCCAGTGCACGCCGCCGTCAGCGACGCGCGTCTCCTCACGAACCACCCGCCCCATCAGGTCGCGCTCGAAGCGCACCTCCGCCACGTCGTTGCTCGCCTCGAGCAGCGAGCCGTCACGACCATATCGGTAGCGCTCGAAGGTGCCGTCCGAGTGCGCGACGTCGGTGATCCGGCCGAGCGCGTCGTAGCTCAGCTCGCTCGTGCGCCGGCTCGCCTTCGTGACCTTCGTGACGCGCCCCGCGGCGTCCCGCGCGTACCGCCGCGCGAAGCCGTCGAACCCCGCGGGGAGTGTTCGGGATTGGCCGCCCGGTGTCATCGAACGGCGTCGACGCGCGATTCATGCAGTATCGCATCCTCTCTCCGGGGGCTAGGCCACCCCGAGTGTAGCCACTGTGTGCAAAGGCATTGCCTGCACCGTGTCGAGCGAACGGGATGATCGTCACTCGTCTCGCCAGCTCATCGATGAGGATGCGCCCGACACGATTCGCTCGGATGCGAGCGCAGGTTGCAACCACGGCTGCCTCATAGGCTTGAGGATCCCACCGGTTCCGCGGAATACCTGCAGGGTGATCGCTCCACCGCATCTGTCCCTGCGCATCGTACAGCGCGGACCAGTCTCGGTTGCGCATCACGACGCGCGAGCCGTCGGCCACGAGCATGCGCCGGTCGTCGATGGGTGTGCTCATCGGACCGGACCTTCGCTCGCTCCCCGGCCGCGCTCCGCTTCTTCCGAGCGGCACTCACTCAGGTCGACGGCGGGCGGCACGCACGGAGCGCAGGTCACGGAGAACGGCGGCTGGTCGCAGGCAGTGGCGCACGGAAAGCTGCGCACGCACTGGATGTTGTGAGCAGCAGGAGGGGCGCAGGCGCGACAACGAGGTCCGGATCGTGGCGGTACCTGAGGAGCTGGAGGGTCGCGTGCCTCCTCGTGGAACGCAGTGACGTCCGTGTCGGACGCCTCGGCCTCGTGCGCCACAACGGTCTCATCAACGCCTGGCGATGTCCCTTCGTCCATCGAGTCCTGCTGCGCAGGCCGGACGGCCGGCGGAGCCGTCGCCCCGACGGTCTCCTGATGTGCGCACCCAGGCATGCCAAGACCGCTGAGCAGGATCGCCAGCGCGGTCGACACCCTCAGCGCCTGAATCGAAAGACCGGTCATGCTCGCAAGCCCGGCCCCCACGGCGCGTGGGACCCTGCGCCGACCGCGGACGGATCGCGTTCGCCTCTCCCCTCGTCCTCATCTCGACTCATCACGCCCTCTCCCTCGTGATGCCGATCCCCCGTCGCTCGCGATTTCGGGGGAGGCGTACGGCTTAAGCTGAGCAGAAGGCGATACCCATGTCAATCTCGATCGGTGGTGCTGATCCCAGCGTTCGTCATCGAAGCTCTCGGATCGCATCGACCCCGTGTCGGGTCGACCCGGCGGCCCACCCTGCTTGGGCCGAGAGGGCGAGGCATGAGGATGAGAGCGCTGCACACTTCTTCACGTGCGCGATCGGCGCGCGGAGGTAGAGGATGGGGATGTCGATCGTCTCGCTCTTCCGCTCGCGCGGCGCCACGGGGTTCGGGTACGGCTCGAGCGCGGAGGAGGTCACGGCGGGGCTCGACCTCTCCGGCAAGACCATCGTCGTGACGGGCGTGAGCTCCGGGCTCGGGCTCGAGACCGCGCGGGTGCTCGCGATGCGCGGCGCGCGCGTGATCGGGACGGCGCGCACCGAGGCGCGCGCACGAGAGGCCCTCGCCAAGGTGAAGGGTGAGACGCTCGCGCTCGCGTGCGAGCTCGCCGACCCGAGCTCGGTGCGCGCCTGCGTGGCGCGCGTCGTCGAGGACGGCGCGCGGCTCGACGCGATCCTCTGCAACGCAGGGATCATGGCGCTGCCCGAGCGCAAGACCGCGCACGGCGTCGAGCTCCAGCTCTTCACGAACCACGTCGGACACTTCATCCTCGTGACCGGCCTGCTCGAGCGGCTCACCGACGCGGGGCGTGTGGTGATGGTCGCGAGCGGCGCGCACCGCAGCGCGCCGGCCGACACGATCCGCTGGGACGATCTCGCGATGGAGAAGGGCTACACGCCCTGGAAGGCGTACGGTCAGTCGAAGATCGCGAACATCCTCTTCGCCAAGGAGCTCGCGCGCCGCTTCACCGGGACGGCGAGGACGGCCAACGCGATCCACCCCGGCGTGATCGCGACGAAGCTCACGCGCCACATGAACCCGATCGTGCGCGCGGTGTGGGCCGGCGCGGGGCCGCTCCTCCTCAAGAGCGCCGGCCAGGGCGCCGCCACACAGGTGTACGTCGCGGTCCACCCCGACGCCGCGGCGATCAGCGGCGAGTACTGGCAGGACGTGAACGTCGCCAAGCCTCGCGCCGACGCGCGCGACCCCGAGCTCGCGGCGAAGCTCTGGCGCGTCACCGAAGAGCTGGTCGCGCGTCTGGGATGAGCCTCGATCCCCGGCGATGTAATCGGGGGCGCTTTCATCCTCGGACGGGGGCGTCTGCGCCGAGGACGAGCGCTCGACCTGGGCGCGGAGCGGCGGTACCGTTGTCGGCGTGATTCGCCTCGGTTGTGCCTTGGTTGCGCTCGCGCTGAGCGCCTCGCCGGCAAGCGCGCAGGACACCGCGCGGCGGGTGGAGCTGCACTTCACGCCGACCGGGCGCGCGCAGGTCGCGCTCTGGATCGAGAGCGCCGACGGCGCGCGGCACGCGACGGTCGGGCTGACCGAGTCGGTGGCGGTGCGCGGGATCGGCAACCGCCCCGGCGCGCTCCAGATGAACAGCGGCTTCCGATGGCCCTACGGCCGGCGCGAGAGCGCGCTGCCGGTGTGGGCGCATCGAAGGATCGAGGCGGGCGGGATGCCCTTCCCTCGCGTGATCTTCGATCGGCGCGCGTCCGAGGGGAACGCGTCGTCGGCAGGCTCCTCGGGCGAGCCGCGCAACACGCGCGACGACCACTTCTGCCTCAGCTTCAACCGCGCGCTCTCCGGCCGCGACGCCCTCGACGCGGTGAGCTGCGCGTCGGTGTTCAACAGCAACAAGGGCCGCTACGTGACGCCCGCCGACGTGAGCGCCGGCTACTCCGAGCCCTGGGAGCGCGCGGACGGCAGCGGGATGATGCGCGCGCTCTCGCTCACCTCGGTCTACCCACCGCGCCGCGATCACGCCGCGTGCACCACGCCGGGCTGCGGCGACAGCGAGGACGCGGCCACGTTCAACCAGGACGCGCGGCTCGCGATGCCGGAGATCGACGCGGTGACGATGGCGACGCCGGCCGCCGATCGCGCGCAGCGCATCCTCTTCGCCCTGCCGGCCGCCTGGCCGGACGGCGAGTACGTCGCGTTCGTCGAGATCAACGTGGAGGGCGACTACAACACGCACTACGACGCCTCGACGAACCCGACGCCCGACAACCCGGCGGGCCTCTGGGACTACTGGGCGGTGAACTACGGCTATGCGTACCGAGGTCAGCCCTCGGTCGTGTACCGCGTGCCCTTCGTGGTCACCCCCGTCGGCGGCGAGTGGAGCACGTCGACGCCGGCAGGCTATGGCGCGCTGCACGGCGAGGACGGCGCGCTCCGGAGCATGGACGGCACGATCAGCGACACGCCCGAGGTCGCGCCCGGGAGCGGCGCCGATCGGCTGCGCACCGACGATCAGGGCACGCGGGTGCGCGTCGTGGTGCCGCAGTGGAACGTGTGCGAGCTGCCGGATCCGCCGGAGATGTGCGGGAGAGAGTGCACGCCGGGGGACGACCTCTGCGGTCAGGATCTGATCTGCGGGCCCGACTTCACGTGCGTGGGGCTCTGTGACGTGCCGATGGCGCCCGGCTCGATCCAGGGCCTGACGCTCTCGGTCCATCCGGAAGAGAGCCACTCGCATCACTGGGCGCAGCTGCGCTTCGAGGTCCCCGCGAGCGCGCGGGCGCTCGGTCGCTACGAGGTGCGCGTCGGCACCCACCCGATCGTCGATGTGGAGAGCTTCGAGCGCGCGCTGCCGGCCGTTCAGCCGAGCGTGGATCGCTTCCAGCTCGTCGTGCCGGTCGAGGGCGCGCCCGGCGACCTCATCGAGCTCGACTTCGGCGGGCTCAGCGAGCGCACGACCTACTTCGTCGGGGTGCGCGCGTTCGACGAGTGCAACGCGCCCGGGCCGATCGCGACGGCCGAGGTCACGACGACGGAGATCCACTTCACGACGGTGTCCCCCTGCTTCGTCGCGACCGCCGCGTACGGCTCGCCGCTCGAGCCGCGCGTCAGCGCGCTGCGACGCTTCCGCGATCGGCACCTGATGACGAACGCGCCCGGCCGCGCCTTCGTCCGCGCGTACTACGCGGTCGGGCCCTACGCGGCCGATGGCATCCGCGAGCACGAGGGGCTGCGCGCGGCCAGCCGGGCGCTGCTCGCGCCGATCGTGGCGCTCGCCGAGCTCTTCGAGTGACCGGCCTGCGTGCTCTCGTGGCACGCGTGTTGATGTGCCGGCGCGGCATGAGGCTCACGACACGGCTTGGCACGCTCGCTTGCGCACTCACGCTGATGGCCTGCGGAGGCACGTCGCACACCCACGACGGCGGCTCCACGGAGGTGGACGGCGGACCGATCGACGCCGAAGCGCACCCCCGCGACGGCGGCGTCGACGGCAGCAGCGTCCTCGAGGGCACGTGCCCCGATGACGTGACCTGGCCGAGCGGGCTCCCCTTCGGCGCGGGTGAGATCACGGAGGAAGGAACGGCGACGGTGACCGGCGTGGACGCGAGCGGCGTCGACCTCGTCATCGGCGGCGTCACGCGGCGCTTCGAGTGGGCCGGCTCCGGCCTCGACACGCTGAGCGCCGGCATGGAGGTCGAGCTCTCGGGCGGTCCGCACTGGAGCAGGCTGACGGCACCCGAGGTCACGCTCCACGCCTGGCACGCCGTCGGCATCGGGGTCCCGCGCCCTGCGCTCTTCGACGGTACGCCGATCGAGGTGGAGGGAGCGCCACCGGCGACGCTGGCCGCCGATTGCTCGTTCCTCTGGGACGAGTGCGGCGGCGAAGACCTCATCACCTCCTACGCGCTCGACGTCGGCGACATCCGCCTCCGCGAGGGCGAGAGCACGTTTGGCGCCGGCTACGCCATCCACTTCGCAGGAGCCGCGGGCTACCTCGGCAACCACGGCGCCGGCACTTGCATCGGTGAGCCGAGCTACCAGGCATCACTCGGCGTGCGCGTCGATCGGGTGGGCGAGCCCGAGACCTGCGCGTCGATCGCGGCGCGCTACGAGCAGGTCCTCGAGGAGAAGGCGAGCTGCGAGCAGCCGTCCGACTGCCGGATCACCGCCGGTCACTGCGGCGCGGGCATCGGTGGCTGCTGGTATGCGGTGAGCGGCGACGTGAGCGAGCTCGACACGCTCGCCGAGCGCTATCGGGACCTCGGCTGCACGAGCGTGGTGTGCCGCTGCGCAGCTCCGCCGGAGAGCGCGAGCTGCGTCGCGGGACGCTGCATGGCCGATTGACGGAGCGCTACTCGGCGGGAGCCGGCGCAGCCTCGGCAGGTGTCGGCGCGGCCTCGGCGGGCGCGTTCGGATCGGGCATGCGCGCGTCGGGAGGGAGCTCGCCGGTGAGCGAGCGGAGGAACGCGGTGATCGCGCTCGCGTCGGCGTCGGACAGCTCGCGGCCGAGCTGCACCTCGGCCATCGTGCGCACCGCGCCGGCGAGCTCTCGCTCGCTGCCGTCGTGGAAGTAGGGCGCGGTCAGCTCCACGTTGCGCAGGGTCGGCACCTTGAACTTGTGCCGGTCCTCCTCCGCCTGCGTCACGTTGAAGCGGCCGAGATCGGCCTCGGTGATCCGCCCGCCGCGCCGCTCGAAGTAGTTGTGGACCAGGCCCATGCGCTGGTAGCTGGTGCCGCCGATGTTGCTCCCGCTGTGGCAGGTGGTGCAGCCCGTCTCGACGAAGAGGCGCAGGCCTCGCTGCTCCTCGTCGGTGAGCGCCGCGTCGTCGCCGCCGAGCCACGCGTCGAAGCGCGAGGGGGTGACCAGCGAGCGCTCGTACTCGACGATCGCGTCGAGCACGTTGGCCTGCGTGATGCCGCTCTCTCCGTAGCTCGCGCCGAACGACTGCACGTAGCCCTGATCGGCGCGCAGGCGCTCGAGGAGCGAGGGCCACTCGGCGCCCATCTCGATCGGGTTCGTCACCGGGCCGGCCGCCTGCTCGAGCAGATCGGCCGCGCGCCCGTCCCAGAACTGCACGAAGTTGAACGCCGCGTTGAGCACGGTCGGCGAGTTGATCGGGCCGATCTGGCCGCGGATGCCGGTCGAGGTCGCGCGAGGCTCGGCGCCGCCCGAGCTCATGCTGTGGCAGGTCGCGCACGAGAGGGTGCTGTCGCCGCTGAGCCGCGTGTCGTGGAAGAGGCGGCGGCCGAGCAGCATCTTCTCGCGATCGATGTCGGTCGGGGCCACCACCGCGGCGAAGGTGTCGCCCACGAGTTCGCGCAGCGGACGCGGCGGTGCGGGCGTGGGCTCGGCCTGCGTGGTGGTGCTGGGGGTGGAGCTCGTCTCTTCCCCGCCACACGCGGAGAGCAGGGCCGCCACACAGGCGAACAGAACGACTCGCTTCATGAGCTTCATGGCTTCGTTTCTCCGAATCAGCTTCTGAGCACGCGGAAGGTGATGCCGGCGCGCTCGAGCCGCTCGATCAGGGGGCGGCCCATCGCCGCCGCCGGCGTGATCACGCCGGTGAGATCAGGGGTGCGCTCGCGCTCGAGCGCCAGACAGAGCGCAGACTCGGCGAGCATCTTCGAGGTCTCGGTGTAGCCCGGATCACCGCCTGCGACCTCCGTCACCAGGGTCCTGCCGTTCGTACGCGCGAGGAAGGTCACGCGGAACCACGCGCGGGCGCGCTCCTCCTCGCTCGGGCCCTGGCCGGGGTCCTTCACCTTCAAGAGGAGCGCGCGCGTCGGGGACAGCTGCGCGAGCGCGAACACCGAGCCGACCGCGGCCGCGCCGGCGACCAGCGTCGGCAGACGCTTCACGCGGACGTAGTGCCCGTAGGAGAGCTCGGGCCCGTACTCGTCGAGCATGCGCGCGCTGCGCAGCACGACCTGCGGATCGATCGTCGGCAGCGGGCACGCCCAGCCGCCGATCTCCTTCTCGTAGTGCACCGTCGGGCGCACGCCGCGCACCCTGCGCGAGCCGGCGCCAGCGTGCCTCTCGTGGTGCGCCGGCACGCGCTTCGAGCGCGTGTACTCGCGGAACTGGCTGAACGCGCGGATCGCGCTGTGCCAGGTGCCGCCCGAGAAGGTCCCGCGCGAGCGCACGAAGCCCTCGATCGTCACCGGCGCCTCGAGCGGGCGCCCGCCCTGGCGCAGCTGATCGACGGTGTAGAGCACGCCGAGATCGTGCGGGATGCTGTCGAAGCCA
Source organism: Pseudomonadota bacterium (assembly GCA_023427125.1). GTDB lineage: Bacteria > Myxococcota_A > Polyangia > Polyangiales > Sandaracinaceae > JAEZBP01. The sequence goes on from JAEZBP010000961.1 coordinate 9,709, forward strand.
CAGCACGAGACGATCTTCGCGCCGGTCTCGCGCGCCTTCGCGTCGTAGCGCTCGATCGTGCGATCGACGAACTGCGGCTCGCCCGTGATGTCGAGGTAGTCGGTCCCCGCCTCGGCGCAGGCGCGCACGACGGGCTCGCCGTACTCGTCGAAGGGGCCGACGGTCGTCGCGAGCACGCGCGTCGAGGCGGCCATCGCGCGGAGGCTGGCCTCGTCGGCGACGTCGGCGACCAGCACGCCGGCCGGAGGACACGCGCGCCCGGCGAGCTCCGCCGCGATGTCGCGCAGCTTGCGCTCGCTGCGTCCCGCGAGGGCCCAGCGCACCTCGCTCGGCGCCGAGTCGGCGAGGTAGGCGGCGGTGAGCCCACCGGTGAAGCCGGTCGCGCCGAAGATCACAACGTCGTACGTGCGGTCCCTAGCCATGACACCTCTTCTCTCGTTGTCGCCGAGCGCGTCGTGGAGCGCAGGCGCGCCGCAGTCAGCCGCCGTTCTTGCGCGGCACCATCGGCGGCGGCGGGGCGGAGCCGTCGGGCGCGGGCTCCGACTTCACGATCGGCGGCGGCGGCGGGCGCGAGGTCCGCGTCGTGGCCCCACCCACCATCGGCGGCGGCGGCGCGCGGAGCGCCTCGAACGCACCTCGCAGCTCCTCCACGTCGTAGTCGAGCACGAGGTCCGTGTACTCGGCCGGCGACATCCCGAGCGCGTCCGCGAGCCGCCGCAGGTACTCGTCCTCCTGCATGTCCGTCACGCCGTCGGCGTCGACCACCTTGCCGACGAGCTCGAGCAAGCGGCGCTTGGCCATCGGCGGATCGGAGGCGAAGCTCTGGGCGGAGGCGTCGAGGTCGAACCGCAGCGGATCGAAGCTCGAGATCCGCTCCTCGACCGCCTCGGGCAGCTCGTCGGGCTTCACGACCAAGAGCTCGGCGAGGAGCGCCCGCACCGCGCGCTGCTCGCCCTCCGTGAACTCGTCGTCGGCCCAGACGGCGCCGAGGAAGAGATCCGTGATCACCAAGATCCGATCGCGAACGTTCATCGCGGGGAGGTTCTACCCCATCACGTCCCGCGCGCCCACCTTGCAGCAACGCTCGGCCGGGTGGGCCCGCGCGCTCGGCGCTCGAGCCCGCGTCCGCGCGCGCCACGCCGTCCTCGAGGACATTCACGGGTCACGACCCGACGCGGCCCCTGTCATCCATCCGTCCACCCGAAAGACCTCTTTTGCGGACGCCTCTTGTGAGCGATCCTCCCGCCCCTAGTAGCGACGTGTCAGCCTGGGGGGCTTGCTGAAGAGGGACGATGCCCTTCCGGACGGAGGACCCGACAGTCGATGAAATCGGGGGAGAACCGCCCGATATCCTCGTCGTGGACGACAACCCGGCGAACCTCCTCGCCATCGAGGCGGCGCTCTGCGATCTCGGAGCGCGCCTCGTCACCGTCCGGTCGGGCGCCGAGGCGCTCCGCTGCATGCTCGAGCGAGACTTCGCGCTCGTGCTCCTCGACGTCCACATGCCGGGGATGGACGGCTTCGAGACCGCCAAGCTCCTGCGCGGCCGGAGGCGGAGCCGGCACGTGCCGATCGTCTTCGTCACCGCGTATGATCAGACCGACGCGCGCGTGCTCGAGGGGTACGCGCTCGGCGCCGTCGACTTCCTCTTCAAGCCGATCGTGCCGGAGATCCTGCGCGCGAAGGCGACGGTGTTCGTCGCGCTTCAGCAGCGCACCGCCGAGGTCCGCAGGCAGGCCGAGGAGCTCCACCGCCACCAGATCGCCGAGGCGCTGCACCGGATCGAGCAGGAGCGCCGCGCCTGGGAGCAGGGGGTGCTCCGCCAGCAGGTGGTCGAGCAGACGAGAGTGACCGAGGAGCTCGCCGAGAAGGCGGAGGAGCTCGCGCGCACCATCGCCGAGCGCGAGGCGGCCGAGCACGCGCTGACGAGGACCAACGCGCAGCTCGCCGCGGCGGACCGCCGCAAGGACGAGTTCATCGCCACTCTGTCGCACGAGCTGCGCAACCCGCTCGCGCCGCTCGCGTACGCCATCGGCTTGCTCGAGGGCGCCGAGGACTCCGTGCTGCGGGAGGCGCAGGCGCGGCTCGAGCGGCAGCTCTCCCACCTGCAGCGGCTCGTCGACGATCTGCTCGACGTCTCGCGGGTGACCTCGGGCAAGGTCGAGCTGCGCACCCAGCCGCTCGACCTGCGCGACCCGGTGCGGCTCGCGGTGGAGGCCAGCCGCTCCTTGGTCGACGAGCGCGAGCATCGCTTCGTGCTCGATCTGCCGACCCATCCGCTGCCGGTCCAAGCGGATCTGGTCCGGCTCGCGCAGGTCCTCTCGAACCTGATCAACAACGCGGCGCGCTACACCCGCCCCCGCGGGACGATCAGCCTCTCTGCGCGGCGCGACGGGCCAGAGGTGGTCGTCGAGGTGAAGGACGACGGCGAGGGCATTCCGCCCGAGCTCCTCGACGCGATCTTCAGCCCGTTCGTGCAGGGGCGGGCCGGAGGCGGGGGCCTCGGGCTCGGGCTGCACCTCGTCCAGCACATCGTCCGGCTGCACGGTGGCCGCGTCATCGCGTCGAGCGAGGGCATCGATCACGGCGCGACCTTCGAGGTCCGGCTCCCCTACGCCGAGGGGCTCGACCTCACGGCACGCCAGGAGCCGGTCTCGGCGCCGGCCACGACCTCCGCTCTCGCTCCGCTCACCATCGTCGTCGTCGAGGATCAGGAGGACGTGCGCGAGATGCTCGTGCTCCTGCTGACGCGCTGGGGCCACCGAGCGCACGCGACGGGGCGGGGCGACGACGGCGTGCGCCTGATCGAGGAGACGGCGCCCGACGTCGTGCTCGTCGACATCGGGCTGCCCGACATGGACGGATATCAGGTCGCGGCGAGCGCACGCGCGAAGCTCGGGACGGGCTGCCCGCCGCTCATCGCCGTGACGGGCTGGGGGCAAGCGGACGATCGCCGCCGGGCGATGGAGGTCGGCTTCGCGAGGCACCTCGTGAAGCCGGTGAGCTCGCGCGCGCTCCGCCGCGCCCTCGCGGAGAGTGTTCACACGACGAGGGAGCGCACGAGCGAGCTCCCTCCGGAGGAGCGATGGCCGGAACGCGTTCGGTAGCGAAGAACAGCGATGCCACCCTGAATCGGCGCCAGCTCCTCTCGGCGCTGCGGGCCTTGAAGCGCGGAGAGTTCGTCGCACGCCTCCCGGAGGATCTCGAGGGGCTCGACGGCCAGATCTGCCTCGCGTTCAACGAGGTCGCGGCGCAGGCCGCGTCGATCGGCGAGCAGGCCGCGGAGCTCCGGCACGTGGTGGCGATCGAGGGCCGGACGCGGCGCCGGATGCGCACGAGCGGCGCGCACGGCGGCTGGGCGGTCTATGTGCGCTCGGTGAACGAGCTCCTCGACGACGTCACCTCGCACTCCGAGGAGGTCGCGGCCGTGATCAAGGCCGTCGGACAGGGCGATCTGTCGGCCCGTGTCGACATCGACGCCGCCGAACCGCCGCTCCGTGGCGACTTCCTCCGGCACGCGCAGACCGCGAACGGGATGGTCGATCGACTGGCCGCGATCACCTCGGAGGTGACGCGCGTCGCGCAGGAGGTCGGGGTCGAGGGCAAGCTCGGCGCGCAGGCGTCGATCCCCGGGGTGTCGGGCACCTGGAAGGACCTCACCGACAGCGTGAACTCGATGGCGTCGAACCTCACCGCGCAGGTCCGCGAGATCGCGCGCGTGACGACCGCGGTCGCAAACGGCGATCTGACCAAGTCGATCAACATCGAGGTACGCGGCGAGATCCTCGAGCTGAAGAACACCATGAACATCATGGTCGGGCAGCTCGGGTCCTTCGCCGACGAGGTCACGCGCGTCGCGCGCGAGGTCGGCACCGAGGGGCGCCTCGGAGGCCAGGCCCGGGTGCGCGGCGTCTCCGGCGTCTGGCGCGAGCTCACCGAGAACGTGAACTCGATGGCCAACAACCTGACCCTACAGGTGCGGAACATCGCGGAGGTGGCGACGGCGATCGCGGAGGGCGATCTCGCGAAGAAGATCACCGTCGAGGCCCAGGGGGAGATCGCCGAGCTCAAGCAGACGATCAACACGATGGTCGATCAGCTCAGCGCGTTCGCGGACGAGGTGACGCGCGTCGCGCGCGAGGTCGGCACCGAGGGTGTACTCGGAGGCCAGGCGGAGGTCAGCGGCGTCCGCGGCACCTGGCGCGAGCTCACCGAGAACGTGAACTCGATGGCGAACAACCTGACCTACCAGGTCCGGAACATCGCCGAGGTGGCGAACGCGATCGCCGAGGGCGACCTCGCGAAGAAGATCACCGTCGACGCGCGCGGCGAGATCCTCGCGCTCAAGAACACGATCAACTCGACCGTCGACAAGCTCAACCGCTTCTCCGCCGAGGTCACGCGCGTCGCGCGGCTGGTCGGCACCGAGGGGACGCTCGGCGTGCAGGCCGAGGTGAAGGACGTCTCGGGCATCTGGAAGGAGCTGACCGACAACGTCAACTCGATGGCCTCGAACCTGACCGATCAGGTGCGAAACATCGCCGAGGTGACGACCGCCGTGGCCAACGGCGATCTATCGAAGAAGATCACCGTCGAGGTGAAGGGCGAGATCCTCGCGCTGAAGAACACGGTCAACGCGATGGTCGACTCGCTCGGCTTCTTCGCGGACGAGGTGACGCGGATGGCCCGCGAGGTCGGCACCGAGGGCGTCCTCGGGGGGCAGGCGGCCGTGCGCGACGTGTCGGGGATCTGGCGCGAGCTGACCGACAACGTGAACTCGATGGCCGACAACCTCACGATCCAGGTGCGCAACATCGCCGATGTGGCGCGCGCGGTGGCCAGCGGCGATCTGTCGAAGAAGATCACCGTCGATGCGCAGGGCGAGATGCAGGATCTGAAGACCATCCTCAACGGGATGGTCGATCAGCTCAACGCGTTCGCCGCCGAGGTGACGCGGGTGGCGCGTGAGGTCGGCACGGAGGGCAAGCTCGGCGGGCAGGCGTCGGTCGAGGGCGTCCGCGGCACGTGGAAGGAGCTGACCGACTACGTGAACCTGATGGCGTCGAACCTGACGAACCAGGTCCGCGACATCGCGCAGGTGACGACCGCCGTCGCCAACGGCAACCTCAGCCGAAAGATCAGCGTCGACGCGAAGGGCGAGTTCCTCGAGCTGAAGAACACCATCAACACCATGGTCGATCAGCTCTCGAGCTTCGCCGATCAGGTGATGGGGCTCGCGTCCGAGGTCGGCTTCGAGGGCAAGCTCGGCGGGCAGGCCGACGTGCGCGGCGTCAGCGGGTGGTGGCGCGATCTGACCGACGCCGTGAACTCGATGGCGTCGAACCTCACCGATCAGGTCCGATCGATCTCGCTCGTCGCCTCCGCGATCGCGCGCGGCGACCTCGACAAGAAGATCACCGTCGACGCGAAGGGCGAGATCCTCGAGCTGAAGAACACCATCAACACGATGGTCGATCAGCTCAGCGCGTTCGCCGAGCAGGTGACGCGGGTGGCGCGCGAGGTCGGCACCGAGGGCAAGCTCGGCGGGCAGGCGTCGGTCGAGGGCGTCCGCGGCGTGTGGAAGGAGCTGACCGACAACGTGAACCTGATGGCGTCGAACCTGACGAACCAGGTCCGCGACATCTCGAACGTCGCCACCGCGATCGCGAGCGGCGACCTCGGCAGGAAGGTCACGGTCGAGGTCCGCGGCGAGCTCCTCGATCTGAAGAACACCATCAACACCATGGTCGACCAGCTCTCGAGCTTCGCCGACGAGGTCACGCGGGTCGCGCGCGACGTCGGCGTCGAGGGTGAGCTCGGCGGCCAGGCGCGGGTGCGCGGCGTCAGCGGCATCTGGAAGGAGCTGACCGACAACGTGAACCTGATGGCCTCGAACCTGACCGATCAGGTGCGTGACATCGCGCAGGTCACGACCGCGGTCGCGAACGGCGACCTCTCGCGCAAGATCACGGTCGAGGTCAAGGGCGAGCTCCTCGAGATGAAGAACACCATCAACACGATGGTCGACCAGCTCTCGAGCTTCGCCGACGAGGTCACTCGCGTGGCCCGCGAGGTCGGCACCGAGGGCATCCTCGGCGGGCAGGCGGAGGTGCGCGGCGTGAGCGGCACCTGGCGCGAGCTGACCAACAACGTGAACGTCATGGCGCGCAACCTGACGGAGCAGGTGCGCGGCATCGCCCGGGTCGTCACCGCCGTCGCGAACGGCGACCTCGACGAGGAGCTCCGCCTCGACGCGAAGGGCGAGATCGCGACGCTCGTCGAGACGATCAACAACATGATCGTGACACTCTCGACCTTCGCCGATCAGGTCTCGGGCGTCGCGCGCGACGTCGGCATCGAGGGCACGCTCGGCGGGCAGGCCAACGTGCCGGGCGCGGCGGGCGTCTGGCGCGATCTCACCGACAACGTGAACGAGCTCGCCGGGAACCTGACCCGGCAGGTGCGCGCGATCGGCGACGTGGCGACCGCGGTCACGAAGGGCGATCTGACGCAGACGATCGACGTCGAGGCGCTCGGCGAGGTCGCCGCGCTGAAGGACAACGTCAACCAGATGATCCGGACCCTGGCGGCGACCACGCAGGTCAACCAGGAGCAGGACTGGCTCAAGACGAACCTCACGCGCTTCACCCGGATGCTGCAGGGGCAGCGCGATCTCCTCACCGTGGCCCAGCAGGTGCTCAGCGAGCTCGCGCCGGTCGTCGACGCGCAGCACGGCGTCTTCTACATGGCGCGGAAGAACGAGGAGGGAGAGACGCGCCTCCTGCTCTTCGCGTCGTACGCGTTCCGGGAGCGCAAGCGGACCGGCAACGCGTTCTTGCTCGGCGAGGGCCTGGTGGGCCAGGCGGCGCTCGAGAAGAAGCGCATCCTCGTCACCGACGTCCCGCACGAGTACGTCACGATCCACTCCGCGCTCGGCGACGCGCCGCCGGCCAACCTCGTGGTCGTGCCCATCCTCTTCGAGGGCGAGGTCAAGGGCGTCATCGAGCTCGCGTCGTTCCAGCGCTTCACGAGCATCCAGCTCGCCTTCCTCGACCAGCTCCTCGAGAGCCTCGGGATCGTCGTCGCGACCATCGAGGCGACGATGCGCACCGACGAGCTCCTGCGGCAGTCGCAGGGCCTCGCGGAGGAGCTCCAGACGCAGCAGCTCGAGCTGCAGGCGACGAACGAGGAGCTCGAGGAGAAGGCGAAGCAGCTCACCGCCCAGAAGGCGGAGGTCGAGCAGAAGAACCACGAGGTCGAGCTCGCCAAGCAGGAGCTCGAGGACAAGGCCGAGCAGCTCGCGCTGACCTCCCGCTACAAGAGCGAGTTCCTCGCGAACATGAGCCACGAGCTGCGCACGCCGCTCAACAGCCTGCTCATCCTCTCGAGGCAGCTCAGCGACAACCGCGAGGGCAACCTCACGGACAAGCAGCGGGAGTACTCGCGGACCATCCATCAGGCCGGCGGCGATCTCCTCGAGCTGATCAACGAGATCCTCGATCTCGCGAAGATCGAGTCCGGCACCATGGCCATCGAGGTCGCGCCGATCGAGCTGGCGACGCTGCGCGACTACGTGGATCGCTCGTTCCGACAGCTCGCGTCGGAGAAGGGGCTCGCGCTCGGGATCGCGATCGAGCCCGGGCTGCCCGAGCGCATCCGCACGGACGACATGCGGCTCCGGCAGGTGCTGCGGAACCTCATCTCGAACGCGATCAAGTTCACGGACCGCGGGCGGGTGACGCTCTCGGTGCGCAGGGTCGCGGACTCGGTGTGGGGCGTGCGGAGCGGGCCGGGCGCGATCATCGCCTTCTCCGTCCACGACACCGGCATCGGGATCCCGCAGGACAAGCAGCGGATCATCTTCGAGGCGTTCCAGCAGCTCGACAGCGGTCCGGCGCGCCGCTACGGCGGGACGGGGCTCGGCCTCTCGATCAGCCGCGAGATCGCGACGCTGCTCGGCGGGGTCATCCGCGTCGAGAGCGAGCCGGGTGAGGGCAGCACGTTCACGCTCTATCTTCCGATGGACTACGCGCCGCCTCGGAGCGTCCCCGAGCTCTTGCCCTCGTCCAAGCCGCCGCGCGCTCCGGCGCACGCCAGCGTCCCCGACGATCGGGCCTCCATCCAGCCGGGCGATCGCGTGCTCCTGATCGTCGAGGACGACCCGACGTTCGCGCGCCACCTGCTCGAGCTCGCGCGCGAGCACGGCTTCCGCGGCATCGTCTGCATGGACGGCAAGGAGGGCCTCGAGGCCGCCAAGTCGCTCTCGCCCGACGCGATCAGCCTCGACCTGCGCCTGCCGGACGTCGACGGTTGGGTCCTGCTCGATCGCCTGAAGCACGACCCGGACACGCGGCACATCCCGATCAACGTGATCAGCGGATCGCACGAAGCCAAGCGCGCGCTCGAGCAGGGAGCGATCGCGTTCCTCGGCAAGCCCGCCACGCGGGAGTCGCTCGGGGTCGCGCTCGAAGAGCTGTCGACCTTCCTCGGACGCCGGCAGAGGAGGCTCCTCGTGGTGCAGAGCGACCCCGCGCAGCGAGCGGCGATCGTGGACCTCGTCGGCGCCGACGACATCGAGATCGCCTGCGTGGGCAGCGGCGAAGAGGCGCTGGAGCGCCTGATCGCGGAGAGCTTCGACTGCATGGTGACCGACCTCGGGCTCGGCGGGATGAGCGGGCTCTCGCTGATCGAGGCGGTCCAGATGACCCCGGCGCTGAAGAAGCTGCCGGTCATCGTGTACACGGGCGAGCGGCGGAGCGATCCGGACGAGGCAGAGCTCCTGCGCCTCTCGGAGTCGGCGATCCTGAAGGAAGTGCGCTCGCCCGAGCAGCTGCTCGAGGAGACCGCGCTCTTCCTCCACCGCGTAGAAGCGCGGCTCCCCGAGGCGAAGCGCAGGATGCTGCGGACCCTGGAGAAGTCCGACCCGCAGCTCGCCGGCAAGCGAGCGCTGATGGTCGACGACGACTTCCGCAACGTCTACGCGGTGACCGCGGTGCTCGAGCAGCACGAGATGACGGTCGAGTACGCGGAGAACGGTCGCGAGGCGCTCGAGAAGCTCGAGCGCGAGACCTTCGACGTGATCCTGATGGACATCATGATGCCCGAGATGGACGGCTACGAGTCGATGCGGATGATCCGCCAGCGCCCCGGCCATGCCGACCTGCCCATCATCGCGCTCACGGCGAAGGCGATGAAGGGCGACCGAGAGAAGTGCATCGACGCAGGCGCCTCGGACTACATCATGAAGCCGGTCGATCCCGACCAGCTCGTCTCGCTGCTCAGGGTCTGGCTGTATCGGTGATCGGCCCGATCGGGCGAGCTCGCCCGCTCCCGAGGGGTCGCTCGACGGATCTGGTCATGGCGCGCGGTTTGTGCTTCGCTCGCACCGAAATGCTCCGCAAGACATACGGGTCGTTGGTCGTGGCGGTCCTCCTGACCGGATGCTCCCTGCTGGTCGAGGGCACGCTCGAGGGCAAGCAGCCGACGGTACCGGAGGGTGGGACCGACGATCGCCGATGCAGCAGCGACGAGGAGTGCCTGCTCTTCATGAACCACATCACCGACTGCACGCAGGTGTGCGTCGGAGCGAGCGCGGGAAGCCAGGGGACGTGCCGCCTCAACGATCCGGTGGGCACGCCCGACGCCACCCCCTGCGGGGGCCCGGGCTCGGGCCGGATCTGCGTTGACCGCACCTGCAAGGTTCGCGGGTGCGGCGACGGGTACGTCGACCGGGAGGCGTCGCCGCCGGAGTACTGCGACGACGGCGACACCAACGACGCCAACAGCTGCAACAACTCGTGCACGCGGCGCTGCACCGGAGGGGCGCCGCCCAACTGCACCGACGGCAACAGCTGCAACGGGACGGAGGGCACGTGCCCGGCGAGCGGCTTCTGTGAAGGCACGCCCCTCGAGCCGGACGGCACCGCGTGCATGATCGGCGCCGAGACCGGCATGTGCGTGCGCGGCGCCTGCGTCGCGGAGTGAGCTCGCTCGGCTCGACGCCAGCGCCATGAAGCTCACTATCGGATGGCGAGCGCGCGCCATCTCGCTCGCCGTGGTGGCGGCGACCGCCGCGCTCGGCGTGTGGACCTTCACGCACCTCCACGTCACCACCGAGATCACCGAATTCCTTCCGTCGAGCGAGGATCGCGAGCTCGCGAGGATCGCGGCGGAGGTGGCGAGCTCGGATCTGACGAGGACCATCACGCTGACGGTCGCGGCCGACGACCGCGAGGCGGCGGTGGAGGCCTCGGCCGAGCTGGCGCGACGGCTCGAGCGACGCGCGGAGGTCGAGTGGGTGCGGCGGGGGCCAGGCGCCGATCTCGACGAGGCGTTCTACACGCTCTACTTCCCGCGGCGGAACCTGCTCCTCGCGAGCAGCCCCGAGGATCTCGAGCGCGCGACGAGCGACGCCGGGCTGCGCGAGGCCGCGCGCGATCTCCGGCGCCGCCTCGGCTCACCGACCGGGACGTTCATCCGCCAGATCGCGCCGCGCGATCCGCTGCTCACGTTCGTGCGGCACCTCGAGGGCCTGCGCGACGCGCAGGAGGGAGGGCTCTCGGTCGTCGACGGACAGCTCGTGACGGCGGACGGCCGCGGGGTGATCTTCCTCGCGAGCCGCGCCTCCCCCTTCGACGGCGACGCGAGCCGGCGGCTGCTCGACGGCATCGCGCGCGACTTCGACGCCGTGAACCGCGCGCACGGAGGCACGCTGCGCCTCGAGCAGAGCGGCGTCCATCGCTTCGCGGTGTCTTCGCAGGCCGCGATCGAGGAGGACGTGAGCCGCATCGGCGGGATCGGCACGGCGGGCGTGCTGCTCCTCTTCCTGATCGTGTATCGCTCGCTCCGCCACCTCGCGGTCGGCTCGATCCCGCTCGTCGTCGGCGGCGTGGTCGGCCTCGCGGTGACACAGCTGGTCTTCGGTCGCGTGCACGGGCTCGGGCTCGCCTTCGGCGCGACCCTCATCGGCGTCGGCGTGGACTACGTCGAGCACTACATGAACCACCACACGCTCGCGCCCTCCCCCGAGGGGCCGGAGGCGAGCATGCGGAAGCTCTGGCCCGGCATCGCGCTCGGCGGCGCGACGACGATCGCGGGCCTCTCGGGGCTCGCGTGGACGAGCTTCCCGGGGATCCGCGAGCTCGCGGTGCTGACCTCGAGCGGCATCCTCGGGGCGCTGCTCGCGACCCGCTACCTCGTGCCGCCGTGGATGCCCGTCGCGCCCAAGCCGACGCGGATCCACCGCACGATCGCGAGCACGCTCGAGCGAGGCCTCGGGGTGATCCGCCGCTCGTGGACCACCCGGCTCGCGATCCCGCTCGTCGCGCTGGTGATCTCGGGCGTGGGCCTCGCGAAGCTCCGCTGGGTCGACGACGTGCGCGTGCTCAACGCGCTCGACCCGGCGATCCTCGCGGAGGACGAGCGCGTGCGCGAGCAGGTGAGCCGGATGGACTCGGGGCGCTTCGTGCTCGCGTGGGGCGAGGACGAGGAGGCCGCGCTGCGCCGCAACGACGAGGTGAGCCGCCGATTGATCGAGGCCAAAGAGGCCGGTGAGGTCGAGCGCTTCCGCTCGATCCACTCGTTCCTCCCTTCGGCCCTCGAGCAGCGGCGGAGCCTCGAGGGGCTCCGCGAGTCCCCGCGGCTCTGGGAGCGAATGAGCGCCGCGTTCGAGGCGGAGGGGCTCGTGGTCTCGGCGTTCGAGCCCTTCCGCGAGGAGCTCTCGTCCTCGGAGGCGCCCGCGCCCCTCACCTGGGGCGAGATCGAGAGCTCGCCGATCGGCCCGCTGGTGCAGAGCTTTCGGGTCGACCTCGGCGACGGGCGGGTCGGCTTCCTCACGATGATGCGCGGCGGCGACGTGGACGCCCTGGAGGCCCGGCTCGCGGGGCTCGAGGGCGTCAGGCTCTTCGATCAGACGCGCTTCTTGGAGGGCGCTTACGGCCGATTCCGCGCGCGCACGATGCAGATGATCGGCTTCGGCCTCGTGGCGGTGTTCCTGCTGCTCCTCGTTCGCTATCGAGCGCTGGTGCCGGCCCTCGCCGCCTTCCTCCCCTCCGTGCTCTCGGCGACGACCTCCCTCGCGCTGCTCGTGCTGCTCGGCTTCGAGGCGAACCTGATGCACCTCGTCGCGCTCCTCTTGGTGCTCAGCATGGGCGTCGACTACGGCGTGTTCATGGTGGAGATCCGGGACGGCGACGAGGGCGCAGGGCCGACGCTCTCGGGCATCCTCGTCGCGTGCCTGACGACGGTGCTCTCCTTCGGGCTGCTCGCGATGAGCGAGAACCCCGCCCTCCGCGCGCTCGGCGCGATCGCGGGGATCGGCTCGGTCCTGAGCCTCGTGCTCGCACCGACCGCGTGGCTCTTCGTTCGACGCCGCTGAGTTGGTTCTGCGCGCGCCCTCGCGCGCTCGCCAGCGGCCCCGCGCTCGGCTACGACGGATCGCAGATGCCTCTCTCGATGCGCTTCGCCGTCGCCACGTGGCTGCTGGTCGCCTGCGGACCGCCGCCTCCGACTCGGCAAGTTCCGGCCGATTATCCGGGGGAGCTCTCGCCTCCTTCGGCGCTGCGCTCGCCGGGGCTCGGCGAGGCCTTCGCGCTCGAGCAGCGCGTGCGCTCTTCGAGCTCGCAGGGCACCTACGAGTTTCGCGCGATCATGCAGCGCCAGGGCGACACGCTGATCGTCGTCGGGCTCGGACCGCACGGAGGTCGCGGCTTCGTGCTCACGCAGCGCGGGCAGGAGGTGGAGTTCGAGTCGCACCTCCCGCAAGAGCTGCCCTTCCCGCCGCGCTACATGCTGATCGACATCCACCGCGCGTGGTTCATGGGGCTCGAGGGTCCGCGCGAGGACGGCGTGCATCGCGAGGAGCATCGCGGCGAGGAGATCGTGGAGCGCTGGGAGGGCGGGCTCCTCCGCGAGCGCACGTTCCGCCGCGTCGACGGAGAGCCCGGGGGCACGATCCGCGTGACCTACGAGCCCGGCCTCGGCGGCGCCGAGCCTCCGCGCGAGGTCACGCTGGAGAACGGATGGTTCGGCTACACGCTCACGATCACGACGCTCTCGCATCAGCGGATCGAGGCGACCGGCGCGGAGGAGTGAGCGAGCCCGCCGCGCGGTGCCGAGCGGCATGAGCGGCGGGCCCGATGGAGGCACGTCAGCGGATCAGGCGAGCGCCTTGGCGGGCTCGCCGGCGAGCGTGGCCTCGCGGATCCAGCCGCGGACGAGCTCGAGGTGCTCTTCCTCGGTCTCGTGCGCGCGGTGGAAGCGCGCGGCCAGGTCGTCCTGGCCGTTGGCCTCCGCGAGATCGATCAGGAGGCTCCAGCCGTCGTTGTCGGCCAGCTCCGCGACGAGGATCGCGTCGAGGCACTGCGCGAAGGTCGAGCGCGGATCGAGCAGCACCTTGGGCAGCCCCGAGGAGACGGTGGCGGTGACGCCGGCGGCCGGGGTCATCGCCGTGGGGTCGCCTCCGAGCGACTCGATCGCCTCGACCATCAGCAGGAAGTGCTCGTGCTCCTGGGTGCAGATGCGCTCGACGTCCTTGCGGTTCGGGGCGTTGGCGCCCGGGCCGATCGGCGCCGGCCCGTCGAGCTTCGCCAGCAGCGCCTCGTAGAGGCGCACGCCGGTCCGCTCGAACGCGAGCCGCTCACCCATCTTGTCGAGCAGGGTCCCCATCAGCCCCGCCTTCTTCCCGCGCACACCGCCGGGCTGCTTCGGCAGGTGCCCGAGCACCTCTCCCTCGGCCGAGTACTGGTTGCGCAGCGCCGGGATCCAGCGCCCGTCGCCCGGCGTCGAGGGCGGCGTCATCTCCGTCACCTCCACCAGCTCCGCCGTGTCGAGCGGGTTCAGCGTCCCGCCGGTGCGGTTCACGTTCTTCTCGCTGTCCTTCATCGCGTCGCCTCCCGCCGGCGGCCATTCCCGTTCTTGTCGCGCGGCCCTCCGCGCGCCGGCACCTTCTTCCGCTTCATCGACGCTCCGCCGCGCTTGGATCGGCTGCTCGTGAACGGCGACTCCTCCGCCGCCGTGCTCGGCAGATCGCGCGGCTTCGCCGTGACGCGCGCCGTCACCGGCGGCATCGCCGTGAGCTCGCCGCCCGGCCGCCACTGGTAGCCGGCCGCGACGATCTCCGAGGGCGATCCCTCGCGGTTGAGCTGCTTGCGAAGCGCGATCGAGTCGCGCGACTCCTCGTCGGTCGGCACGATGGCGATGCCGTTGGCGCGCAGCCCGAGGCCGCGCTCGAGCGCCTCGCGCACGTACTCGCGCTGGCTCTCGAAGGCGATCGGCGCGGGCAGCGTCGCGGGGATCAGCGCCTCGGGATCGCGCCGCTCGTACTTGCGCATCACGTCCATCACCCCGTGGAGGTGGCCGAGCTCCCACGAGAGGAAGCGCTCCCAGATCGCGCGGATCCGCGGGTTCGGCTCGCTCTGGTAGCAGCTCCAGTAGTTGTAGACCTCGGTCATCTCGTGGAGGAGCCACTTCTCGATCCAGGTCTCGCTCGGATCGGAGATCGACTCGTACTGGGTGACGTGCTGCTCCTCGATCGACGCGATCTCCGCGTAGAGCTGGCGGGCAATCGGATCCGAGAACATCGGACCAATCGTCATGTAGTAGTCGTGCGTCTGGTGCTCGGCCGCCATGATTGTCGTCGCGTGGATCTTCGTGATCGGTGCGGCCTCGCGGCGATCATACGGGCGACGGAGATCATCGACCGGCGCGCGGTGCTCGACCACCGTGGGGCGGCCCGGGACGATGTCCGTATAGGACTGGAGGATCACGTTGGGATCGCGGCCATAGAGGCGATCGTAGAGCGCCGAGTACCGATAGAGATGATCGAAGTCCTCGAGGAGCCCGAAGTCGTAGACCTCCTTGAGGTAGGGATCGGGCTCGCGCTGCGCGACCGCGGCCGTCACCTCGATGGCCACCTGCTCGAAGCCGAGCGTCGTCTCGAGCGGATCTTGATCGGGAGGATTGAGCCAGTTCACCAGCGTCTGCTGGTGTTGCTCGACCCGCCTCACCATCGCGAGGGCCTTCTGGATCGGCGGGTGATTCATACGGGCGGCGGCGTGACTGAATCGCAGCGCCTCCGACTCGATGCCGTTCATCAAGATCACGCGCACCCGCGTGAACGCATCATCATCGAGCTTCGAATAGGGAACTCGCACCAGATCGCGCCAATCGCGCTCCTGACGTTCGAGCGGCGTGCCTCGCTCCTTGAGGACGTCCAGCGACATCGAGACTCCTTTCACGGAGCCCCCTGCTCCGCCTGGCGGCACATAGGTGCGAGGGCGCTTCCACAAGGTGGGCGGCGCCACTTCGCGCGCACGCGATCGCTCGACCGGAGCTCACGCGGGCTGCGCGTCCCGCGGGACGGCAGACACCCCGAGGAGGTCTTCAGCGCGCGGCGCGGAGCGCGCGCTCGAGCGGACACTCGCCGGGCGCGGGCGGGAGACCGCGGCGGTACGCGTCGAGCACGAGCCGCGAGCGCTCGGCGAGCATCCGGCGAACCCGCCGGCGCTCGCCCTTGATGCGCGGGATCGACATGTCGTCGTACGCCGTGGTCCGGTGGCGCATCCACGCGATGACGGCGGCCTCCGCGCGCTCCTCGATCGGGATACGGGCGGTGCGCGCGACGGTGCCGCTGCCGACGGGCGTCGCGTGCGCGGTGATCGCGTCGGCGAGCCGCCCCGCGAGCTCGGCGTGGCGCGCGTGGAAGGCGAGGAACGAGAGCACTGCGCCGCGGAAGTCCTCGACGTACGCGTGCTGCTGCTTCTCGCGGCGCGCGCGGCCGGCCTCGAGCTTCTTGGCGTACGCCGGATCGGCGCGCTCTTGGGCCAGCGCCGCCCTCGCCCGCTCCACGTTCTCGCTCGGCGCCCACACGCCGCGCGAGAACGTGCGGCGGCCGACCTTCTCCTGAACGGTCCACGTCGGCCCCGCCGCCTTCACCCGACGCGTGAGCCCCGCGTCACCCGGCGGCACGAGGACCCACCCGTCCGGCACCCGGAGGACGCTCCCGTCCGCGGCGAGCACGGTGCGCTCCTCGGGCCGAGGCCGTACGATGCGGGTCTCGGCGCGCATCACGAGTCCGTCGCGCTCGCAGCGAAGGTGGTGTCCCTGTTCACGGGAGGCGAGGGGTAGCGCGCGCGCGCGGCGGCACGCAAGCGGAGATCCGGGGTGCGAGGTACGTTCGAGCATGGTGCGCTACGACGCGATCGTGCTCGGGCTCGGGGTGATGGGGGCGGCCTCGCTCGCCGAGCTCGCGGCGCGCGGGCTCCGCGTGCTCGGGATCGAGCGCTTCGACGTGCCGAACGCGCGCGGCAGCTCGCACGGCGCGACGCGGGTGATCCGCAAGGCGTACTTCGAGGACCCGGCGTACGTGCCGATGCTCGAGCGCGCGTGGGCGCGCTGGGAGGGGCTCTCCGAGCGGATCGGCGAGCCGCTGCTCCATCGCACCGGCGCGCTCCACTTCGGGCCCTGCGACCACGTGTGCATCGAGGGCGTCCGCAAGAGCGCGCGCGAGCACTCGCTCGCGATCGAGGAGCTCGACGCCAGCGAGATCGCGCGGCGCTTTCCGGCGCTGCGAGCGGGCGCGGGGGACGTCGGGATCGTGGAGCGCGACGGAGGCTTCCTGCTCGCGGAGCGCTGCGTGAGCGCGCTGCTCGAGACGGCGCTGGCCGACGGCGCGATGGCGCACGCGCGCGAACGAGCCGTCGCGGTCGAGGTCGGCGACGGCGGAGTGCGCGTCGTCACCGAGCGCGGCACTTACGAGGCCGAGCGGCTGGTGCTGGCGTGCGGCGCGTGGTCCGAGGGCGACGCCTCACCGCTCTCGATCCCGCTCCCGCTGAAGGTCGAGCGGCAGGTGCAGCTCTTCTTCGCGCCGCGCGATGCGGCGCTCGTCTCGCCCTCGCGCATGCCGGTCTTCGTGCGCTTCGGCGATGAGTGCTTCTACGGCGTCCCGCACGCGGTCGTGCCGGGTGTGAAGGTGTGCCGGCACCACGGCGGCAGCGCGACGCGCGCCGAGTCGCTCGATCGCGCGCTGCACCCCGAGGACGAGGCGAGCGTGCGCGCGTTCGTCCGCGCGCACGTGCCGGTGGCCGACGGCCCGCTGCTCGCCGCGCGCGTCTGCATGTACACCAACACGCCCGACGATCACTTCGCGATCGGGCCGCACCCCGAGCATGCGGATCGCGTGACCATCGCCTGCGGCTTCTCGGGCCACGGCTTCAAGCTCGCGCCGGTCGTCGGCGAGATCGTCGCCGACAGCGTTACCGGCGCGGCCGCCCCGCCCGTGCTCTTCCGCCCCGACCGCTTCCGTTCAACGCAATCGTAGCGCACGAAGCCTTTGGACCTCAGCCCCAGAGCTCGTCATCCCGCAGGCGCTCGAGGGTCTCGGGATCGAAGAACGCGCACGCGTTGTGGATGGCGAAGAACCTCCTCACCGGTGCGGTGCCGATCGATCATCGGAGCGGCGATGTGCGGGAACCGCAGGCGCGCACCGAGTGGGCCCCCCGGCTATCCCACGAGGTTGCTGCGCTCGAGGATCCACATCGCCGCGACGGCGCCGATGGCATAGCTGGCGACCGGCCGCGCCGCGGCGGGGCGCGGCCCGGGGGG
>JAEZBP010001007.1 GCA_023427125.1 Pseudomonadota bacterium
GCCCCCGGCTCACCGCCACCGTACCCGGCGGGCCCGGGCATCGCGCCGCTGGCCGAGACGTCGATCGTCCCTCCGAGCCGCGCCTCGCCGAAGATCACCCAGCGGATGGGCTCTCCACCCGGCTGCCCGATGAAGGTGGTCGTCCCCGCCATGTCGGCGCTCGACGCGAGCCGCACGCCGCCCACCGCGAGCGGCTCGGTGCCGCCGCCGCTGATGGTGTCGAGCGGCATGACACGGAGCAGCGCCCGCTGGGGCGAGGCGCCGGGGATGCGCACGATCAGGTAGGCGTCCTGTCCCGCGATCGGCGGCGGGATGGCCTCGCCGGTGTTCGCGACGCGATCGAGCACGCGCAAGACCACGCCGCAGCGATCGCCGGCGCAGCGCTGCTCGCGGATCGAGAGCGCGCCGGCCGGGTCGGCAACCTCGACGGTGGCCTCGTCGAGCGACTCCCCGCGCTCGGCGGTGAGCACGGTGACGAAGCGCTGCTGCCCCTCCCACGCGACGATCTGCGCGGTGCTCGCGACGCCGAAGGTCTCCTCGCCGCCGTCGGGATCCGGCGTCACCGGCGGATCGCCGCACGCCACCAACATGAAGAGCGCCGCGAACGCTGGAAAAGCGGGGCGCACCGATCAGTCGCGGATCCGCTCGATGAACAGGCCGTCGTAGCCCTGCTCGTAGTCGTCGGGCGAGGCGGCGAAGATCACCACGCGGAGGTTCCGGAACTGCCAGGAGATGAGCCCGATCGGCAGCACCATCGTCTCGGCCGGCTCGGGGGTGACCTCGGCCGGCGGGGTCGGCTCGGGCGTGGCCTGCTCGCCGCCGATCGCGCCGCCGAGCAGATCGTCGATGTCGTCCTGCTTCTGCGCGGCGGGCGCCGGGGCCGGCGCGGCCTCGTCCGGCGAGTCGGGGGCGGCGTCCGACGACTGGCCGTGCACCTGCAGGGGCGTGAGGCCCTCGGGCACGAAGTCGATCCGCGTCGCGCCCTGGGCGACCTCCTCGATCACCGGCTGGATGCGATCGAGCGCCCAGTTGATCGCGGTCTGACGCTGCTCGGGATCCTCGTCGGTGACGACCGTCCGATTCTCCATCTCGTACCAGCGCGAGAAGCCCTTGTTCGGGAGCACGAGCTCCGCGCGATCCATGCGGCCACGCACGAAGACGAGCCGGAGGTACACGTCGATGCTGCGATCGATGCGCGTCGCTCCGGGGACCGGGATGTGGTAGACCTGGCCGTAGTGCTTGATGCAGTAGTCTGCCGTGCACTGCGGATCCGGCGCCTGCCCGAACGCGCGACTGAAGTCCTCGTTCGCGCCGACGACCCGCTGGATGGATGAGCCGTAGTTCCGGATGCCGGTGAGGGTCCGGGTCCAGAACTGCATCGCGCGCGTGACCCACGTCCGCCGCGCCTCGATCGCGGCCTGGCGGCGCTGCTCCTCGAGCTCGTCGCGGGCCGCCTCTTCCTGCTGGCGCCCCTGGCTGACGGTCTGGAGCGCGGCGAGGCGCGGGCGGGCCTGCTCGACGTACTGCCCGTCCGGATAGACGCGCATGTACCACTCGAGGCCCTCGCGAGAGTCGCTGCTGCTCGCCCAGACCTGGTCCTCGTGCTGGCGGCGGATGCCCTGCACCTCATCGATGAAGTTTCCGCCCGGGTGATGCTCCGCGTACTGCTGCGCGGCGATCAGCCGATCGCGGTCGTTCTCGGCGCGGCGCACCGAGCGATACGCGGAGTACTCCTCGTGGGAGGAGACGACGGCGCAGCCGGCGAGCAGGACGACGGCCGAGAGGAACGAGACGAGCTTGGCCTTCCTGGACATCAGGGCACCGCCGGTCCGCAGATGTTGCATTCGGTGTAGGTCGCGTAGAGCTCGGCCACGTTCAGCCGCGTCAGATCCGTGCGCTGCAGGATCGTGACGCAGGCGTCGGCCTGGCCCTGGGTCACCGTGCACTCCGCCGGCCACGCGAAGCCGGTGCAGGTCGCCATGACCGCGCCCACGCAGACGTTGAACTCCTCGGTCGACATGCGCCCGGCGAACTGCTCGCGGCGGCACTCCCAGAACTCTTTGTCGGAGCAGAACTGGCGAGCGTCGGCGTTCGAGACCGTCCCGCAGCCGCCCACGTTGCCGGGGGCCGGCCCGCCGAGAGCCAGGAACAACACCGCGCCCGCCGCGAGTCGCAGCGCCCAACGTCCACGCTTCACGGCAGCACCTCGTAATCGAACATGAAGCCTCCGTCGACGCCGATCACCGGGTGGAACGTGCCCTGGCTCCCCCCGTACACCGCGACGGACACCTCGGCGTAGAGGCCGAGGCCGGCGAGGAACTTGAAGTGAACGGCGCCCGCCACCTCGCCTCCGACGGTGATGAACGAGCCGCCGTTGCCCGCCCCCGACGAGATGACCAGCGGGATCCCCACGCGCCCCTGGATGTGGAGCCAGTCCTGCTGGAGCTCGGGGAGCATGCGCCCGAGCGGCAAGAGGAAGTGGTAGGAGGGCGTGATCAGCCACTGCCCGCCCGCCGAGACCGAGTAGCTCGCGCCGGCGGTGTCCGGGGTCAGGTTGGTGGTGATCCCGAGCCCGACGCCGTGGCGGACGTCGCCTCCCGGGAAGAACACCGCGGCGCCGAGGTCGAGGTAGCCGGGCGCGATGAAGTCCTGGTTGAACTCCGCATCCACGTTCCGCACGAGCCGGAAGCCGACCCCCGCGCCGAGAAAGCCCATGATCCGCAGGGGATCCTCGGGCTCGGCGCGGCGCCCCTCGCCCCAGGCGTAGTCGCCGCCTCCTCGGGCGCCGCCTCCCTCGAGCAGCTCCTCGTCGACCTGGGCGCGGGCCCGTGGGGCGCTCGCCGAGACGAGCCCAAGAACAATCAAGATCACGAAGGTTTGGCGCACGGCGCCGGAACGGTAGTCGGTGGTCCCCAGGTGGGTCAAGCACGATAACGGCCCGACCGGCGGCGGTACGGGCGGCGCCCAACCGTGGTATGAGAGACCGGTGTCGCGCTTCTGGGCCGGTTTCGGGGTCGCGTCGTTGATCTGGGGAGGGGGCGCGGCGTGCGCGGTGCGCGGGCTGGGCTACGGGCCGGCGCCTGCCGAGTCGCCGGAGCCCGCCGTCGCCGCCGGGCCGCTCGACGCGGGGGTCATGGCTGAAGAGGAGCCGCGACGCCGCCCGCGCCGCTCGAGGCGCGGAGGAGAGACGCGGGCCGAGGCGACGCCGACCGGTGAGGCCACGACGGGCGACGATCTCGGCGAGGACGAGGTGCGCACCCTCGACATGGGCGCCTCGGGCGGCGAGCAGCAGCTCTCGAGCTCGCAGATCGAGGCGGCCTTCGACGGCGGGATGGGCCGCATCCGGCGCTGCCTGGTGTTGATGGCGGGCGAGGACGAGGTCACCGGCCGGCTCACCTTCGGCCTGCGCGTGGCGGGGGACGGCCAGGTGCGCGCCGTCTCCCTGAGCGGGCCGCGCGCCGCGACGACCGGCGACGCAGGCGAGTGCCTGCGCGGCGCGGCCCGCGCCCTCCGCTTCCCCACCTT
Organism: Pseudomonadota bacterium; assembly: GCA_023427125.1. Classification (GTDB taxonomy): domain Bacteria; phylum Myxococcota_A; class Polyangia; order Polyangiales; family Sandaracinaceae; genus JAEZBP01. The sequence goes on from JAEZBP010001007.1 coordinate 3,526, forward strand.
CGACGGACCGGAGATGGTGGTCCGCTATCCGCTCACGCTGGAGTGACATGCCTCGCTGGTGCGCTCTCTTCGGCTTGCTCCTCTTGGCGCTGCCCGCGTGCGGGCCCCGCGCGGCGCGAGGGGCGAGCGAGCCTCCCGAGCTCCTGGCCCTCAGCGAGGCGCGGGCGATCGAGATCATCGGCGAGGTCCTGGCCGAGGCGAGCGTCGAGCGAGGGCCGAGCTACTCGATCGCGATCGCGCCGCAGACCCAGCTCGAGGTCGACGTTCGCCTCGCGAGCTCGCGCTTCGGCATCGAGTGGATCAGCCCGCAGGATCGGGCCGACCTCGGCGCCGCGCTGCCCGAGCCCGCCTCCGGCGGTCAGCTCCGCATCGTGCCCGGCCACGGCGAGGACGCGAGCGCGCAGGTGCTCGCGCTCGAGCACACGAGCTACCGGTACGCGAACGAGCGCGAGGCGGTGCAGAGCGGCGTCCCCGGCGCGCTCGAGGCCGAGGGCCGCCTCCGACGCGACGTCCGCGACTTCCTCGAGTACGTGCGCGGCCAGGGCGGGTCCTGAACGTGCCCGACGAAGATCTTCAGCGGCCGGTGAAGCGGGGCTTGCGCTTCTCGGCGAAGGCTCGGATGGCCTCCAGGCGATCCTGCGAGCGCAGGGTGCGGTCGTAGCAGCGCTGCTCGAGCGCGAGGCCCGCCTCGAGATCGAGATCGCTCGCGCCGTCGATCGCCTCGAGCGCCGCGGCGTTCGCGATCGGTGCGGCGTCGGCGAGCGGCGCCGCGAGCTCGAGGGCGCAGTCGAGCGCGCTCTGGCCGGCCGGAGCCACGCGGTGGACGACGCCGATGGCGAGCGCCTCGGCGGCGT
>JAEZBP010001035.1 GCA_023427125.1 Pseudomonadota bacterium
GCGATCTCGACGCCGTGCTGCTCGAGGTAGGCCACGCCGTTCTCGCCGGCGTAGCCGCCCTCGACGATGAGCACGCGGGCGATGCCGGCGTGATGGATCATCTTCGCGCACATCATGCACGGCTCGCCGGTGACGATCAGCCACGCGCCGCTGCAGCGCACGCCGTTGGCGGCGGCGTTGCACACCACGTTCATCTCCGCGTGATGGCAGCCGATCTCCATCCGGGTGCCGCTCTTGACGCCCAAGCTGTCGCGCAAGCACACGTCGCCGCCGCAGAGCTCGCCGCCGCCGCGCGGTCCGCCGTTGTAGCCATCCATGAGGATGACGTTGCGGTCCGGGTCGAGGAGCAATGCGCCGAACTTGCGCCGGGGACAGTTCGACGCCTTGGCGAGCGCAAGGCACTGCTCGACCCGGATGCGGATGTGCTTGTCCTTCATGGGGCTCGCGGAGCGTAGCAGCCTGCTCAGCCGATCGCGCGCTCGATGGCCGCGACGAGCTCCGGGCTCTCGGGCGCGATCTTCGGCCCGAAGCGCGCGAGGACCTGGCCGTCCTTGCCGATCAGGAACTTCCCGAAGTTCCACTGGATCGGCCCCGATCCCTCGGGCTCGGTGCTCTGGCTGGTGAGCCACTGGTAGAGCGGGTGCGCGCCCGCGCCGTTGACCTCGAGCTTCGCGAACATCGGGAAGCGCACGCCGTAGTTGGTCGTGCAGAACTCCTTGACCTCCGCCTCGGTGCCCGGCTCCTGCGCGCCGAACTGGTTGCACGGGAAGCCGAGCACCGCGAGCCCGCCGTAGGTCTCGTGGAGGCGCTCGAGGCCCTCGTACTGCGGCGTGAGACCGCACTTGGACGCGACGTTCACCACGAGCACCGCCTTGCCCTCGTACTCGCGCAGGCTCTGCGGCGCGCCGTCGATCGTCGTCATCGTGAACTCGTGCAGGGTCGTCATGGCTCTCCTCCTCGGCCGGCCACCTTCGTGCGGGTCGCTGCACCCGTCAACCCTGCCGGAAAGTTGGACCCACATATGCCCACATCTAGGATGAGGCTCGGAGGCGAAGCGATGAACGGGATGCGAGCGATCATGTGTGTGCCCGAGAGTGGAGCGCCGGCGACGAGCGCGCCGCAGCGACGGACCGAGCTGCGCCGCGGCGTCAGCGTCGCGTGCGAGGCGGTGGCCGGCTATGGCTTTCGCTTGCTCGGGCAGCGCGCCTTGGACGTGTCGTCCACCGGGATGCTGATCGAGACGCACGGCGCCTACGCGCGCCTCGGCGAGGAGGTCTTCGTCTCGTTCCAGCCTCCTCGGAGCCGCCTCTGGGTCGACGCGGTGGCGAAGGTCGCGCGCGTCGTGAAGGGCCGGCGCAAGAGCGATCGCGCGCTGGCGGTCGGGCTCTCGTTCGTCGACATGGATCCGGCCGATCGCGCGATCCTCGCGGCCAAGCTCCGCGGCCACCCGCCGCCGGTGCCGGGGCGCAAGCTGCCGATCGACTACGCCGCTCGGGTGCGCGCGATCGACGACGTCTGATCGCTGAGCTGTTGGCGTTCAGACGATCTCTTCGTGGAGCGCGTCGCGGATCGCGGTGGCGCGCTCGGGAGCGATGTCGAAGCGCGCGGCGAGGCTCGTGAAGAGCGCGTCCTCCGCGCCGTCGATGCGGCCGTCCGCCATCGCGAGCTCCCACGCCAACGCGAGCATCAGCTCGCGGAGCACCGGATGGGTCAGGCGCTGCTCGATGCGATCGATCGGCGCCGGGTGATGCACCGCGTGCACGAGCGCGTCCCGAGTGTCCTCGTCGAGGCCGCTCCGCGCGACGAGCTGCCGGAGGAGGAGCCGCTCCTCGGGGCTCACCTCGCGGTCGGCGTGCGCCATCCAGATGCAGAGCTCGACGGCCGCGCGCCGCTCGCGCCGCGCGGACTCGGCGTCCAGCGACACGAACCACGCGGCGAGCGCCTCGACCTGCTCCTCGCCGACGACGAACGAGGCCACCGCGCCGGCCCCTCCGTCCTGCAGCACCCCTCCTCGAGCCAGGAGCCCGAGCCAGCCCGTCATCGCCCGCTGCGCCGCCGTGATCGTCACCGCGGCATCCTATCAGCGCCGCGCGTCATGAGGCGAGCCGCCCCGAGCACCCGCGAGCGCCACGCCGCACGGCTCGACGGGACCGGATCCCCTCGCTGCGCAGCACGCGCGGGAACGAACACTGCAGAGCGCGCTGCCATGAACGAGGCCCGCCGCTCCGCCACGCTCGCCGCTCTCTCGCTCACGCTGGCAGCTGGCTGCAGCGACGTCTTCCTCGTGGAGCTCGGGCGCGGGCAGATCGGTCAGGTCGTCGTCGATCGCACCTTCCCGACGGGCCTCCGCCCCTACGATGGCTGCCCCTCGATCCGCGTCGCGACCGATCCTTCGCGCGGGGCTCGCACCGAGGTCGTCGTCGCGCCGCTCTCTCACGGCTGCCTGCTCGCGCTCCGCATGGAGGACGCGGTCCTGCTCAACGACGCCACCATGGCGGCCTGGTCCGACGCGCTGGCCTCCTACGACATGAGCGCGCTCATCGCGATCGACGTCATCGTCGACGAGCTCGTCCTCGACGGCGGTCGCTCCGTCGATTTCGGCCCCAGCGAGCTGCACTCGGTCTCGATCGCTCTCGATGATCGCGTCCTGCTCGACAAGGAGGAGATCGAGTCCCTCGACACCGACGAGATCCGCCTCGCGATCCCGGCCACGCTCGTCGAACGCTTCATCACGGCCCTCGACGAGAAGCGCGCCTTCACCGGCACGATCGACGTGCGCGTCGTGCTGCGCCCGGGCATCGAGATCCCGCGGATCCTGCACCTGCGCACGATGCTGCAGCCCGTGCTCCTCGTCGACGGCTGGGGCGCGACCTTCTGACGGCCCCGTCTTGCGGCCGGGCGCCGGGTCCCGCAGACTCGTTGAGCGCGTCGACCGCCGGCGCGCGCCGCCCGGGGGTCCAGCATGAGCGATGAGAAGCGGCGTGTTCCGGCCGCGCCGATGGCCGAGCCGAAGAAGGCTCCGCCCGAGGATGGGGAGGAGCCGGACCTCTTCGACGACGTCGAGCACGACGGTTGGAGCCCCATCGTCCGGCGCACGCCGACGCCGAGCCCCGCGCCGCCGCACGAACATTGACGCGCCGAGCTCGGACAGCGACGCGCCGAGCTCTCGAGCGCTGGCGCTCGATCACGGGCCCCGGCCAGCCGGAGACGAGGCATCGCGCAGCGATGCCCTGGGTCGGACGCCCCGCGACAGCGTAGGGCTCGGACACGGGCTGGAGGAGCTGGGAACAGCTCCTCCAGCCGGCTCAAGAGCTGTCGCAAGATCACGGCGCTCGGGGAACGCCGATCCACTCGGGGAACGCCGAGCGGAGGCGGTTCCGGCTGACTGGACACCGGGGAGGGGAAGCGCCAGCGGGTGGGCGCCGCGTAGCTCGGCCCGCGCGCTCGCGAAGCGCGCGCACAGCCAACTCAGAGGTCGGGGTGGTTCGCCGCCCAGTGCGAGATGAGCTCGGTGTCTTCGACGATGCGCGAGTGGTAGTGGCCCCACACGTCGCTGATCGCGACGAGGGCTCCGTCCGCCAGCTTCGGCGTCAGATAGAGCGCGTAGTACGTGGCGTCGCTGCCGCCGATCTCGCCGACCTTGTCGAAGGGGCTGTCGCACACCGGGCATGAGAGGGCGCACTTGGTACCGACGGGGATGTCGGTGAAGCCGCTCTTGCGCTTGTCGCCGTGGATCGGGCTCAGGTGCACCTCTCCCTCGCGACCGTCGGCGCGGACCTTGAGCGTGACCGCGGGGTGCTCGTCGAACGTCACGTCCGAGGCGCCCACGAGGTTGTGCCCCTTCGGGCAGAACGCCTGCGTCACGATGATCACGACGTCGTCCTCGACGCTGATGCCGGGCGGCTGCGATCGCCGGTGGTGCCCGGTGACGGTGAGGTGGTCTTCGTCGACGTTCTTGCGAGACATCATGCGCTCCAACGAGAGTTTGAAGTGTTAGCTGGTCGCGCGGAGGGCCGCGCGAAGTCTGGATCTCAGTCCGAGATCAACCGATCGATCTTGAGCTTGAGCTCGGCGTAGCGGCGCACGAAGTCCTCGTGGTCGCTACGGAAGGCCTGGATGAAGCGCCGCTCCTGCGCGCGCGTGCCGAGCTCGTGGGCGAGGGCGTCGATGCGGGCCACGAGGTGCGCGGGACCCTTGAAGGCAGGCTCGACCTCGCCGGTCTGCCCCTGATCCATCCGCTCGATCCGACCCTGTCCATCGGCTGCACTGTACAAGAGGCCCAGCACCTCGCCGCGGGAGGCCTGGATCGAGCGCAGCACCATGCTCCCGCGCAGATCGGGCAGCTCGCTCCGCGCGGCGACGATGTCGAGCTTCTGGCTCATCCCTCGATCGAGCGCCGAGCCGCCGGTCATCTCGGCCGAGAGATCCCAGCCGCGATCCGCGACCAGCGGCGCGAGGTCGCGCAAGAAGTCGCTCTCGCCGTCGACGATCATCACGCGCGGCTTGAGCGGCGCGGAGGCCATCGAGAGGTGCGCGTACACCTTGCGGCTGAGCGCGAGCATCACCTTGAACGACTCGTCGAGCACCGAGCGGACCTCGCGCCAGAGCGCGTCGCCCTCGGCGGAGCGATAGCGCTCGGCCGCGAGCTTCACCACCGCGCCGAGGTGCTCGACCTCCTCGGGGCTCTTCGTGACCACGTCCATCGCGCCCATGCGCAGCGCCTCGACGGCGGCCTCGTACGAGCGGCGGCGGGTCAGGAGCACCACCGCGGTGTGCCGCGAGCTCTCCCGCACGAAGCGCATCAGCGCGAGCCCACCGTCCGGACCGTCGACGTCCAGATCGATCAGCGCCGCCGGGAAGAACTTCTGCTGCAGAAAGCGCCGCGCGGCCGCGCCGTCGGCGACCGCGGTGCACACGAAGCCGCGCTCGTCGAAGAGCTTTCGCAGCCCCTCGCGATCGCGCTCGACGCCATCGACGATGAGAAGCTCACTGCCTGCCATGATGTGCTGCCTGGCGCGCGCTTCGCGAGCGCGCAAGTGACCGATCACGTGGGTCGCTCCGCTGCGTGACGGCATCCCGACACCTGCGAACGGCAGCACTCCGCTGCGCTCCTTGATCCTGTTGGCTCATCGCGAGAAGGGCATCTGCATCGGGAGCGGCGCCCGGCCCTCGGGAGGCGGCGGGAGCTGCCAGCTGTCGACCTGAGCGCGCAGGCACGCGCCGAGCGTCTCGATGTTCGTCGTGTTCCGCACGACCTCGGCGCGGGAGATGGCGCCGTCCGCTCCGATGCGGAAGCCGATGACGACGGTGCCGCGCACCGACTCGTGGTTGCGCGTGGCGAGCTCGAAGCAGTTCTGTGCGCGCCGCGCATAGTAGGTCCGCACCACGTTGCGCACGCGGGTCGAGTAGTCGTCCATCTCGTAGTCGGGCTCCTCGCCGACCTCCTCTTCCAGCGAGTCCCAGTCGGGCTCGGGCCTCGAGGATCCGCCGGTGGACGAGCCGCCGGTCGAGGATCCGCCGGTCGAGGATCCGCCGGTCGAGGATCCGCCGGTGGAGGATCCGCCGGTGGAGGATCCGCCGGTCGAGGATCCTCCGGTGGACGATCCTCCGGTGGACGATCCTCCGGTGGACGCTCCGCCGGTCGAGGACCCTCCGGTGGACGATCCTCCGGTCGAGGATCCGCCCGTCGACGATCCACCGGATCCGCCGGTGTTCTTGGTCGGTCGCGCGCCGCCCGTCGCGGGTCGCGTGGTCCCGCCGCCCTCGGCCGGCCGCGGCGTGCCGGTCACCACGTCGGGCGGCTCCTCGCCCTCGGGGAGCAGATCGCCGATCTCGATGTCCTCGGTGCCGCCCGCCCCCTCGAGCTCCTCGGCGCTCGCGACGGGCTCGGAGCCCGACTGCTGCATCGCCAGCCAGGTCCCGCCGGCGCCGACGCCGACGAGCGCCAGCACCACCAGCAGGATCACGCCCCACGCCTTGCCTCGAGATCGGACGCCGATCGTCGAGAGGCTGACCTGCGAGACGTCGAAGGACGAGGCCCCGCTCGTCGAGGATGTGCTCGCGCGCGAGGGCCGCGAGGCGCGCGGCACGGGCGCGTCCTCGAGCTCTCCCTCGGCGTGCGGCTCCTCGACGGCGGGCGCGCTGCGCGTCTCGCGCGGGACCTTCGCGTCGTCGAAGCCGGCGAGCGTGTCGGGGCGCGTGGCGTCGGTCGCGATCGGGCCGCCGGGCTCGCCGGCGCTCGCGATCTTTCCTCCGCACTGGTTGCAGAAGCGCGCGTCCTTCGCGTTGCCCGCGCCGCACTGCTGGCAATAGAGCATCGCCGCCAGCATAGCAGGGAGGTCGCGCGCGGCCGCCTTCTCGTCAGGGCGGCGGGAGCTCGTAGCGCGGCCGCTCCCACGAGGTCAGGCCGGTGGAGACCGACCCGCGAATCACGATCGCGGCCATCGCGAGCCAGTCGCTCGCGCCGCCCTCGGGCCCGAGGCGATCGGTCGGGAGCGCGGCGACGTGGCGGCCGGCCAAGCGCAGGCTGATCCCTTCGTAGCCTTCGCTGAAGAAGACGAGCGGGACGTCGAGCCCGAAGCCGATCGCGAGCGCCGCGCCGACGCCCGCCTCGAGCGGCACGAGCGCCACCCCGAGGTCGAAGCCGATCGAGTCGAGCAAGAGATCCCAGAAGCGATCGCGGAGGCTCAGGTTCATCAGGAAGCGCCCGAGGAAGAGCGGCCGCAGGTCCGCCGCGATCACGACGCGGCTCCACCCGTCGTAGCGAAGCTCGCCGCCGATCATCAGGCCGGCCATGTCGACGTAGCGAGCGCGCAGCTCGAGCGTCCCCGCCCCGAGGATCGCGTCGCCCTCGAACGCCGCGCCGCCTCCGAGCGCGGCCTCGAGCGTGAGATCGCCGGCCAGCCGGCCGTAGGCGCCGTCGTCGTCCGCCGCGGCCGGCGCGGCGAGCGCGAGAGAGGCGATCGCGATCAACCAGCGCAGCACGCGCGGAGCCTACTCTGTCGCTCGCGATCGAGCGAAGCGGAGTGACGGTAGGCTGACACCTCCTGCCGTTCGCAGGTGTCGGGGAGCCGTCACGCAGAGGAGCGACCCGAGAGAACGTGCTGCGTGGAATTGACGCTCTGCGTCGTGAGGAAGCTCGGTGGCGCGATCGCCGCGGGTGCTATGGTCCGCCGCCTTTTCGATGGAGAGGAGCCTGTTGTGAACGTCTTCGAGCACCTCGAGCAGCACGATTACGGCGAGGTCCACATCAAGCGCGACGCCGCGAGCGGCCTCCGCGCGATCATCGCCATCCACGACGCGCGGCTCGGCCCGGCCCTCGGCGGCTGTCGCTTCATCCACTACGAGAGCGATGACGAGGCGCTCGTCGATGCGCTGCGGCTGGCGCGTGGCATGACGTACAAGGCGGCGCTCGCGGGGATCCCGCACGGTGGCGGCAAGTCGGTGATCATCCGCCCCCGCGCGCAGTTCGATCGCGCGGCGCTCTTCCGTGCGTTCGGCCGCTTCGTCGACGACCTCGGCGGTCGCTACATCACCGCCGAGGACAGCGGCACCGGAATCGAGGACATGGAGGTCCTGCGCCGCGTGACCAAGCACGTGACCGGCGTGAAGCCCGAGCAGGGCGGCTCGGGCGATCCCTCGCCCTTCACCGCGCTCGGCGTGCGCCGCGGCATCGAGGCCTGCGTGAAGTTCGCGCTCGGCAAGA
>JAEZBP010001086.1 GCA_023427125.1 Pseudomonadota bacterium
CGCGAGAGCAGCGAGAGCCCGAGCGCCGCCGCGCCGAGCGTCCCGGTGCCGAAGAGCGCGTCGCCGGCCCGCGCGCCGCTTCGAAGCAGCGGCCGCTCCGGCGCCGCGCCGACCACCGTCGTGCTCATCGCGACCTCCCCTCCCGACGAGAGGTTGCCGCCGACGATCGGCGCGCCGTAGGCGCGGGCGGCCTCGCGCGCGCCGTCGATCATCCGGAGCACGTCGTCGTCCGAGGCCGCGCTCGGCACGATCATCGACAAGAGACCCGCCACCGGCGCTGCGCCCATCGCCGCGAGATCGCTGAGCGCCGCGACGTAGCCGCGGTAGCCCGCGTCCTCGAGCGAGAGCCAGCGCCGATCGAAGTGCACGCCTTCGACCGCGACGTCCACCGAGAGGACCGCCCCGCGCGCCATCGGCGCGAGCACCGCGGCGTCGTCGCCGACCCCGATCGAGACGCGCGAGTCGCGGAGCGCGAGCCGCTCTTCGATCTTCGTCAGGAGCGCGAGCTCGTCCATCAGTCGTCCGTGACGAGCGGGAGCGTGAAGCGGAAGGTGCTCCCGCGGCCCTTGGCGCTCTCCACCCAGACCTCGCCGCCATGGGCTTCGACGAGCCGCTTGACGATCGAGAGCCCGAGCCCGGTGCCGCCGTGCTCGCGCGTGCTGCTGCCGTCGATCTGATAGAACGCATCGAAGATGCGCTCGCGCTCGGCCTCGGGGATCCCCCGGCCGGCGTCGCTCACCGCCACCTCGAGGGCCGCGCGGGTCGGCGCCAAGAGCACGAGGCCCATCCCGTCGCTGTCGGCCTCCACCTCGACGCCCCGCATCGCCACCACGACGCGCTCGCCCGCCGGCGAGAACTTCACGGCGTTCTCGGCGAGGTTGAAGAGCACCTGCCGGATGCGCACCGGATCCGCGGAGACGACCGGCAGGCCTTCCTCGAGCTCCACGTCGATCGTGACGTTCTTCTTCGCCGCGAGGGGCGCGAGCGTCGTCTGGACCTCCCGCGCGAGCGCGCGAGGATCGAGCGGCTCTCGCTGGATGGACATGTGCCCGCGCTCCAGCTTGTTCAGATCGAGGAGGCTGGTGATCAGCGCGAGCAAGTGATCGCCCTTGCTTCGGATCGTCTCCACGAACTCTTGCTGCTCTCCATTGAGCTCGCCGGCGATGCCTGTCGCCAGCATGTCCGAGTAGCCGATGATGGATGTGAGCGGCGTGCGCAGCTCGTGGCTCACGGTCGCCAGGAAGTTCGACTTCAGACGATCGAGCTCGCGGAGCTTGTCGTAGGCGGCCTGCAGCTTGTCCCGCTTCTCTGCGAGCTCGCGGAAGCTCTCGCGCACGCTCGCGACGTGCATCTCGCTGGTGAGGAAGGCGCGGTGGCCGCTGAAGATGATCAAGTCCAGCACGCGCGAGAGGTGGTCGCTCAGCCGCTCGGCGGTCTCCTGTCTCACCCGCGGCATCTCCGAGAGCGCCTCGCGCGCGCGCTCCTGATCGATCGCGTCGTCGAGCACGAGGAGCGAGTGCGGCACCTCTCGCAGCTCGGCCGGCAGGTAGGGCCCGATCACGAAGCGCCCGAGCCGCCGGCTCTGGTAGTCGATCGGGACGACCCGGTAGACCGCGCCCGTGAAGCAGGCGCGTACGACCGTGTCGTCCGGATCGACGTCCTTGACCGCGCTGACGAGCGCGGAGCACGCGGGCCGGCCGGCCTCGAGCGTGTTCACGTAGCGGCAGATGTCGCGCGCCTCGTGCACGTCGGCGAGCAGCGTTCCGTCGCGTGAGAACACGCGGATCGGCAGCGCGAAGAGCTCGAAGAACGACCGGCACACCTCCAGCAAGGCGGCGCGATCGACGATCTCCTCGAGGCGCGCCACATCGCCGAGCGTGATGTCGGTGCTGGGGCGGGTCATCGCGTGCTCCTCGGCGCGACATCGAGCCCGAGATGGCGCGACAGATCGTCGAACAGCGGATCGGGGTGGAGGTCGAGCTTCTCGGAGAGGCCATGCTCGGCCTCGAGCCGCCTCCACGTGATCTCGAGGAGCCCCATCAGCGTCTCGAGCACGCCGGTGCCGCGGAGGGCGGTCGCCTTGTAGACCGGCTCCCGCCCGCGGGCGGCGAGCGCGTCGATCTCCTCGTCGGTGCGGATGTCGGGGAGGTCGCGCTTGTTGAACTGAATCACGAGCGGCATCGTCGCCGGATCGAAGCCGCACTCGGTCAGGTTCTGGCGCAGGTTGACGAAGGACGTCGAGTTCGCCTTCGTCTCGCTGCGCTGCGAGTCCGCGATGAAGGCGACTCCGTCGGCGCCCGTGAGCACGAGCCTCCGGGTCGCGTCGTGGATCACCTGGCCCGGCACCGTGAAGAGCTTCACGCGCACGGAGACGCCGGAGGCGGTCGAGACGGCGAGCGGGAGCAGGTCGAAGAAGAGGGTGCGGTCGTCCTTGGTCTCGAGCGTCATCAGCCGGCCGCGCACGTCGGAGGCGACGAGCCGGTGGATCGCCTGGAGATTCGTGGTCTTTCCGCTCAGCGCCGGGCCGTAGTAGACCAGCTTGACGGTCAGCTCGCGAGCCTTGAAGTCGAGCTGCAAGGGAGTGCTCCGGGGAAGGCCCGAGAGTAACGGAGTCCGCGCCTGCCCGCGCGGCCAAAATGTGCGAGGAGGGCCGCCCGAGGTCGCGCGTCATCCGAGGCTGCGCAGCGCGGCCCAGAGCGCCGCGGCGATCATCGCGCCGCTCACGCCCATCGCGACCAGCAGCACCTTGGTCCGGGCCGAGCGCGCGGTGGGCTCGGTCTTCAGCGTCGCGAGGCTCTGCATCGCGAGGCCCAGCACCCGATCGATCTGGGCCTTCGCGATCTCGGCGCGCTCGGGGTCGCGCTCGCGCACGTCGCGATAGCGCCGGCCGGCCTCGCTCAGCTGGCCGGTGCTCGCGCACAGCATGAGGAAGGCCTTGTGCGCCTTCTCGTCATCCCAGGCCGCGAGCACCCGCTGCCAGGCCGACTCGATCGCGTCGTCCGCGTCCACCCCGGCAGCGTAGCCCACCGAACGATGTTCGTTCGGCGGTCCTCGCTGGGGTTCGCGGACCACACCGCACTGAACGGAAGCGGTGGGGTCGAGTGTCCCCGGGATAGCTCCGCCGATCCACCTCTTGCCACGCGAGGCCCCATCCCGAGAAAGCGGCGCGGTCTCGGGAACTTACGGGCCCGATGATTGAAGTTGACACCCCCTCGTGCCGCCCGTAGGGTCGGCGCGGTGGTAAGGAGTGGTAAGGAGTGGAATGGCGCTCCGCTCCGCTCCGGATCGGGTGGCCGCGGGTGTTCCGAGGGCAGTACGAGCACGCGATTGACGGTAAGGGACGGACCTCCGTTCCGTCGCGTTTTCGCGAGGTCCTCGGCGGCGAGTCGAAGCTCATCGTCACCACCGGCCTCGATCCCTGCCTCGTCGCCTACCCGATGGCCGAGTGGGCGCTCTTCGAGGAGCGGCTCAGCGCGCTGCCGCGCTTCGATCCGAGCGTCGCGATGATCCGCCGCATCTACGTCTCGGGCGCGGTCGAGGTCGACGTCGACAAGCTGGGGCGCGCGCTCATCCCCGCCGCGCTCCGCGACTACGCCGGGCTGACCCGCAACGCGCTCTGGGCCGGGATGGGGAAGCACCTCGAGCTCTGGGCCAAGGAGCGCTTCGACGCGCTGCGCGCCTCGGTGCTCTCCGATGCCGAGCAGCGCGTGGAGATGGCGCAGCGGCTCGCGGAGCTCGGCCTGTGACCGAGAAGCCCGTGACCGATCCCGCTCCGTTCCACCACCGGAGCGTGATGCTCGAGGAGACCCTCGAGGCGCTCGATCCGCGCCCCGGGCGCGTGTACGCCGACGCGACGCTCGGCGCGGGCGGCCACGCCGAGGCGATCCTCGAACGGTGCGCGCC
>JAEZBP010000622.1 GCA_023427125.1 Pseudomonadota bacterium
TGGTCAACCCTCTGGCGGGTGCGTCGCGCGACCCGCGGGCCACCAGTGCTCAGCTCATGGACAGGTGGTCGATCCCGGCTCCGGGACGACGCAGACGTCGGTGTCGTCGTCGCACTCGTAGCCCGGCTCGCAGCTGTCCGGGGACTGCGTGCAATCCTCACCAGGCGCATCAAGCGCGACGCACCGCGTCGTGTCGCCGACCATCTGGCAGTTCGCGTACGCACTGCAGAGACGCGTGGTGGTCCTCCCACCCTCCGTCACAGTCCCGCACTGGGCGTTGATGCGCACGTACACGGGGCCGGCGCACTCGGGACCGTCCCCGAGGTCCTGACACGACAGGCCGAGGCGGGTGTCGCACAGGTCGGCGTCGGGGTCGCAGGTGGTCCCCTCGCTCAGTACGGGCCTGCAACGCCGGTTCGACTGGCAGGCGAAGCCGGCCGCGCACTGGCGGTCAGAACCCGGCGCGCACTGGGCGTTGTTTCCACCGTATTCGATCTGGCGGCACTGGTGGGGTCCCGTTACCCCCTCCCCCATGTCCTCGAACGCCTGCGTGCATTCCTGGCCCGCATAGAGATCGCAGAACTCCGACCCGTCGGTCGTGCAGCTGCTGCCGAGGGCCCTCGCAAAAACGCACTGGCCGCGCGGGCACTCCGGCGTGCCGAAGACGCGAACGGGGCCACTCAGCAGTCCGCGGCAGTACATCTGGCGCATCATGCCGGCCATGGTGCCGCCCATGATGGTCCCCACGCCGCACTGGGCGTGCAAGGCGCAGTTACCCTCGAACATGGTCACGTCGCCAGGAGCCGGCACGCAGGCGGCGGGGATCGGAGCCTCGGTCGCATTCAGGAAGCCGTCGCAACTCGCGACCCGGCTCGCCATGCAGGCGGCCTCGTCGGTCAGGCCATTGGTCAGCGGGATCGGATCCCCGCCGGCCTCGCAACCCGCCGCCACCACACGCCGGCAGATCGCGTTCGTCTCGTACGCAGCGAGGAAGCCGGTCGCGTTGCACTCCTCGAAGCGGTCGCAGTACGCCGCCGCGTCCGTGTCGCAGTCGCTCGGGGTCGGGCCGCCGTCGGTGTCGGGGGTCGGGCCGCTGTCGGTGCCGGGGCCGCCGTCGGTGCCGGGGCCCGGGCCGCCGCCGTCCATCATCGGGTTCGGGCCGCCGTCGGTGCCCGTGGTCGGCTCATCACACGCCACCGCCAGCAGGCCGCTCATCGCGAGCGCGCAGGCGACGAGCGATCGAGATCGATTCGTCATGCTCTCCCTCTTTCTTCTGATTCAAGCCAGAGGCCCCCGCATCGGCACGATCGCCCCCGGGTTCCCCGTGGAGACGAGCGTACACGAGGCCGGCGCCCCGCGTCCTCTTCCCAGCCGACGAAACAGCCACCCCAGGCGCCCGCTCCCCGGCCGAGCGTCCTTACGGCACCCACGGGCCGCGGTCAACTCGATTTGTTGACCGCCTCGGCCCGGCGAAGCTGCGGGAAGAGCGCCGCCCACACGCCGGTCACCAGGAGCGTGCCGACTCCGCCCACCACGACCGCGCGGATCGCGCCGACGGGCGGCTCGCCGAAGAGCACGGCGGTGGCGCCAGACTCGAAGTCTCCAAGCTCGTTGGAGGCGCCGATGAAGATCATGTTCACGCTGGAGACGCGCCCGCGCATCTCGTCCGGCGTGGAGAGCTGGACGATGGATTGACGGATCACGACGCTGACCATGTCGGCGGCGCCGAGCACCACGAGCGCGCCGAGGCTCAGCGCGAAGTCGGTCGAGAGGCCGAAGACGATGGTCGCGACGCCGAAGATCGCGACGCACACGAGCATCCACCACCCCGCCCGCCGGGTGATCGGCCGGAGCGCGAGGAGGACCGCCATCGCCGCCGCGCCGACGGCGGGCGCGCTCCGCAGCATGCCGAAGCCGGTCTCGCCGACCTCGAGCACGTCGCTCGCGAAGACCGGCAAGAGCCCCACCGCGCCGCCGAGCAGCACCGCGAACAGGTCCAGGCTGATCGCGCCGAGGAGGATCTTCTCGCGCCACACGTAGCGCACGCCGGAGAGCAGCAGCGTCAGGCCCTTCTCGGCCGGCGCCTCGTGGTGGGGGAGCTCGCGGCGGATCAACCAGAGCAGCACGACCGCGACGAGCTCGAAGGCCGCCGCCGCGACGTACGCGGTCACCGGGCCGCCGAGCGCGTAGATGAAGCCGCCGAGCGAGGGGCCGGCGATGGTCGCGATCTGAAAGGTCGTCGAGCTCATCGCGATGGCCCGCGGCAGGCGCTCGGGCGGGACCAAGGCCGGCAGGAGCGCCCAGCTCGCGGGCGCCGCGAACGCGCGGGTCGCGCCGAGGAAGACGAGCACGGCGTACACCGGCGTGACGCCGAGCTCCGGCAGATACGACAGGCCCGCGAGCGCGAGCGAGCCGACGCCGAAGAGGCCGCGCGAGAGCACGAGGATGCGCTTGCGGTCGTAGCGATCGGCGACGTTGCCGGCGAAGAGCGAGAGCAGCGCGAGCGGGACGAATTGCGCGAGCCCGACCCACGCCAGATCGAGCATGTCGCCGGTGCGCGAGTAGATCTGCCAGCCGATCGCGACGCTTTGGGTCGACACGCCGAGGGTGCCGGCGAGCCGCGAGCCCAGGTAGACGGCGAGATCGCGTGAGTCGGCGAGGCGCACGGGCGGAGTATGGCCGCGGCCCCCTCCCCGTGCCCCTGCCCTTGCGGGCGAGGAAACAGCGGGGGGAACGATCTCGCGCAGAGACGCAGAGAGGACGTCTTGCCCCCTCTGCGCCTCTGCGCCTCTGCGCGGAATCAATCGAACCCACCTCTCCGCGCGAAGCGCGGCAGGGGCTCAGATCGACCAGATCGTCCCGCGCCCGGCCGCGTGCCAGCCGGCGAGCTGGGCGTACAAGAGCAGCAGCCCCGCGGCGATGATGAGCGCGCTCAGCCGCGCGGCCCGGCGCGACTCGGGGCCGCTCACCCAGCCGAGCGCGATCGCGAGCCGCGGGATCGACGCCCAGGTGTGGACGGCGAGCGCGGTGAGGCCGATCGCGTGGGCGATGGCGTGCGGCCAGGCGCCCAAGCCTGAGCGGAGCTCGGTCCAGGTGCGCAGCGGCTCGGAGCCCTCGAGGAGCTTCGGCAGCCAGAGCCAGCCTGCGTGGTAGAGGACGAAGAGCATGAGAGCCCAGCTCGACGCGCGCGCGAGCAGCCCGAGCCGGCGCGCGCTCTGATGCGCCTCGGCCATCGCCATGCGCAGCTCCTCGGGCTCCGGGTGGCGCCGGCGCAGGCCGACGTCGAGCGCCATCCACGCGAGCACCGGCAGGAGGCCGACCGCGAGCTCGATCGCGATCGGCAGCGCGCCGTGCGAGGTGCGGGTCATGCGCGCGCTCCACGCGTCGCGTCCGGCGAACGCGGCCCACTGCTCCCAGAGATGAAAGGCCGCCCAAGCGAGCACCGGGACGGTCCCGATCAGCGCGTGCGCGCGCCAGGCGCGGAGGCTCGACATGCGGGCGAAGCCTATCGCAACGCGCGCGAGCGCACGAAGCCGTGAGGGAATGCCGTGGCGGACTCGCGGGACCCTTTCGGCTATCGTCGGGCCCGCATGGACGAGCCCTTCCTCTTGGTGGTGAACCCGCGCGCGGGAGCCGGCGCGGCCGAAGAGCGCCTGCCCGCCCTCGAGAGGGCGCTCGAGGAGGCGGGCGCGCGCTTCGAGGTGGCGCTCACGCAGGGGCCGCGCGACGCGACGCGCATCGTGCGCGAGGCGCTCCTCCGAGGGACGCAGGGCGTCGCCGTCGTCGGCGGCGACGGCACGCTCAACGAGGCGGTCAACGGCTTCTTCGACGAGCGCGGCGCGCCGATCGCGCCCGACGCGTGGCTCGGCCCCCTGCCCTGCGGGACCGGCGGCGACTTCCGCCGCACGCTGGGCGTCAGCCGCGAGATCGATCCGATGGTGACCCGGATGCTCTGGGCGCGGCCGCGGCGGATCGACGTGGGCTGGCTGCGCTTCGTGGACGACGAGGGGCGGCCCGCCGAGCGCGCGTTCCTCAACATCGCGAGCTTCGGCATGAGCGGGCTCGTCGACCGGGTCGTCAACGAGAGCCCGAAGTGGATGGGCGGCACGCCCGCGTTCCTGCTCGGCACGCTCAAGGCGATGGTGCGCTATCGGAACCAGCGCGTGCGCCTCACCGTCGACGGCGGCGAGCCCCGCGAGGCGAGCGTGCTGACGGTCGCGGTCGCGAACGGCCGCTTCTTCGGCGGCGGGATGCAGGTCGCGCCGCACGCGCTCATCGACGACGGTCGCTTCGACATGGTCACGCTCGCGCAGTCGCCGGTCGAGTCGCTGAAGATGACGGGCGACATCTATCGCGGGGCGCACCTCGATCGCGACGGCGTCTCGTGCGTGCGGGCCGAGCGGGTCTTCGCCGAGCCGGTCGATCCGAGCGAGCGGGTGCTGATCGATCTGGACGGAGAGGCGCCGGGATCACTGCCGGCGACCTTCTCCATCATGCCGGGCGCGCTGCTCCTTCGCGGGTGAGCCGGCCAGCCCTCCTGCGCACGGAGTCGAGGGGCGTTGAATTGTCGCGCAGAGGCGCAGAGGCGCAGAGATGGGACCCGACGCCCGGTCCGGCTGGCGCCTCGCGGCACCCTCCGCGTTGAAGCTCCATCGCGACTCGCTCACCGTCGAAGCAGGCGAGCGAGCGCCGCGAGCACGAGGAGGAAGGGCCACGGCGTCAGCGTTCCGCGAGGGGCGATCGCGCAGCCGAAGAGCGGCGGCGAGGCGATCTCCACGCGGACCTCGCGGCTCACCGCGTGCTCGCCGTCGTCGGCGCCGAGCCTCAGCACGTAGGCGCCCGGCGCGGAGAAGGTGGCCCGCGTCACGAGGCTCGCGGGCGCGTCGAAGATCACGTCGCCCGGGCCGCTCACCAAGGACCACGCGATCGAGGGCTCAGCCTCGTCGTCGACCGTCCCTCGGAGCTGTACGCGCTCGGCGTCGATGCGCTCCACCCGCGCCGTGACCCGCGGCGGGCGGTTGCCGCGGACCTCGACCGTGACCTCGTCGCTCACGTCGTGCTCGCCGTCGGTCGCGAAGAGCCGGAGCGTGTAGGCGCCGATCCGCGTGAGCGTGCACTCGGTCTCGGGCGCCGCCGCGTCGTCGCACTCGAGCTCGCCCGGGCCCCGCACCTTCGTCCACGCCACGTGGAGGCGATCGGCGGGGCCATCGTCCTCGACCGTGCCCCGCAAGCGCACGCGGCTCGGCGACGTGATGACGGCGTCCTCGCCGGCGTCGACCCTCGGCCGCGCGTTCGGCAGCGCGAGCACGCCGATGCCGTCGAGAAAGCGGATGTTGCGGAAGTGGTAGTAGCGCGCGAGCTCGACGTGCGAGCTGAGGTTGCCCTCGACCGTGTAGAGCGTGTCGCCCGAGGCGTGATGCACGATCGCGGCGTGGCCGCCGTTCTCGGTGTCGAAGCGCACGTAGTCGCCCGGCTGCGGCTCGTAGGTCTGCCAGCGATCGCTGCCCTTCGCGATCCACTGGCCGCGCTGCTCGAACCAGGCGCGGATCGCGCGGTTGTTGCCGACGTGCCAGCCGCCCGAGCTGCCGCCGGTGAGGCCGACGCCCGCCGCCTCGTAGGCCCACGCGACGAAGTCGCCGCACCACCACTCGAAGGGCGCGAGGTGGCTCGAGAGCGCGTAGGGGTGCCGATCGAGCGCCTGCCCGACCTCGGCCGGGCGGCGGCCCACCTCGGCCACCGCGATCGCGACGACGCGC
>JAEZBP010001124.1 GCA_023427125.1 Pseudomonadota bacterium
GGGGGTCGGTGAAGAGCCGCCGGCGCTCCTCGCTGCACCGCGCGACGAAGCTCGGCCCCGAGGCCGACGTGACGTTCACGATGCGGCCAGAGGAGGGATCGAGGAGCGGCAGGAAGGCCTCGCACACCCGGCGCAGCCCGAAGGTGTTGACGTCGAGCACCGCCTTCAGCCCGCCCGCGCTGCGCCCGATGCCGGCGTTGTTCACCACCGCATAGAGCGGCGCGCCCGCGACGGCCGTCGTCGCGGCTCGGACCGACGCGTCGCGCGTGACGTCGAGCTCGACCACCCGCACGCGCGGCTCCCACTCGGGCCGCGCCTCGAGCAGCCCGGCGCGCGCGTGCTCACCCCGCGCCGGATCGCGGGCCCCCATGAAGACGAAGGTGTCCTCGTGCTCGCGGAGGATCGCCTCCACGATCGCGAGGCCGATCCCCTTGTTGGCGCCGGTGACCAGGATTCGTCGCATCGCTCCTCCTCCCGAGAGTCGTACCGCATCGGCCCGCGCGAGGCCGGTCACGAGCTCCGGAGCCTCGCCTCGACCGCGTCGGCGAAGTTGCGCGGCGCGTCGGGGTGCATGCGGAAGTAAAGTGAGGGCTCGATCAGCTCGGCCTCCATCAGCGCGGGCGTGCCGTCGTCGAGGCGCACGAGGTCGATGCGGGCTTGCAGGAGGCCCTCCGGGAGGCAGAGGAGGACGCGCTCGGCGGCGGCCCGCAGATCGGCCGGCGGCTCGATCGGCCGGATGAGCCCGCCGTGCTCCTCTTGCACGCGGAAGTCGCCGGGCGCCGGAGCCTTCACGATCGCGTGGCTGAGCGCGCCGGCGAAGTAGATGAGCGAGTGCTCGCCCTCCTCGACGACCGAGCGGACGAAGGGCTGCGCCATCCACTCGCGCGAGGCGTAGGTCGAGGCGACGCGCTCCATCGTCGCGCCGCCCGTGAGCGCGTCGATCACGAACGTGTCCCGCGCGTTCGCGCCGATGACCGGCTTCACGACGAACGTGCCGCTCGCCTGCGCTCGAAACGCGCGCAGCGAGTCGGCGCCGCGGCCCCAGGTGGTGGGCACGATCGGGACGCCGCGCGCCTCGAGCTCGCGCAGATAGCCCTTGTGCAGGTTCCACGCGACGACCGAGCGGCGGTTCTCGAGCGGGACGCCGCTCGCCTCGATCCCCGCGAGGACGTCGAGGAAGGCGCCGGGCCTCTCCGTGTAGTCCCACGGCGTGCGGACCACGACGAGCGCGTAGGGCGACCAGTCGGGGTCAGGCCGGCTCCACGGCACCTCGTCCACCTCATGGCCGCGTGAGCGCAGCTCGTCGATCGCGAGCGCGTCGTCGATGAAGTACCCGGTGCGATCTTCGAGCGTGAGGAGCGCGATGCGAGCCACGGCCCTTCCCTCTCACGCGAGCGCAGCGAGCACCGTCTCGGTCACGCGCGCGCAGGCGCGGCCGACGCCGTCCTCGGCCGCGATGAGCGCGCCGAGCTCGCTCGCGCGCGCCTTCATCCCGGCGTCCATCGCGCGGAGGCGCTCGGCGAGCTTGTCGGGCGTGAGCTGCGCGAGCGGCATGGGAGACGCGGCGACGCCTCGGCTGTGGAGGAGCTTCCCCCACGCGGGCTGGTCGCCGAAGATCCAGACCATGCTCTGCGGCGCGCCGGCGCGGAGCGCGGCCGCCGTGGTGCCGGCGCCGCCGTGGTGAACGACGCCCGCCGAGCGCGGGAAGAGCCAGTCGTGCGGCGCATACCCCGTCACGTGCACGCAGCCCGGGATCGCGACGCCCTCGCCGAGGCCATCCTTCGCCTGCACGACCGCGCGCCGCCCGCTCCGACGCACGCCCTCGACGATGGTCGCGCCCGAGCCGACGACCCGCGCGTCGAGCTCGGTCATGGAGCCGAAGGTGATCACGAGAGGCGGCTCGCCGCCCTCCACGAACGCTCGCAGCGCCGGATCGGGCTCGAAGGTCGGCTCGTCCAAGAACCAGTAGCCGGTCGCCTCGTACCGACCCCGCCACGCGCGCTTCGGGGGCACGACGTGAGGGCTGATCGCGACCAGGTTGAGGAGCGGCGACTCGGCGGTCTCGAGCACGATGCGCCGGCGAGGCGCGACGCCGGCCGCCGCCAGCACTCGGTTGAAGCTCGCGTCCGTCATCCGCGGCGTCATCGTCCGCACCAACCAGGCCTGAAAGCCGCCGGGGAGCAGCGCGGGGGCGAGCGCGCCGGTGATGCGCGGCTTGCCGTGAACGATCGACGCCGCGAACGCGTTCACGTCGCCCGCGTGGTGCACGATGAGGTCGGCGTCGCGCGTCGCCTCCACCACGCCCTCGGCGGCCGCGACGAGCTCGCTCACGCCGAGCTCCACGAAGGACTTGATCTGCTTGAGGGGGTTCTTCTCGGCGAAGACCGCCGACATCGCGGCGCGATACGCCACCTCGTCCCAGCGCTGTCCGGTCGGGCGGAACGGGACGGCGGCTCCCTCGGCGCGCGGTCGGAACCGCTCGGCCGCGACCACCCACGCGTCGTGCCCAGCTCGGCGCAGCCCGGCCGCCAGCGCGACGAAGGGACGCACGTCCCCCTCCGAGCCCATCGCCGTCACCGCGATCCGCGCCATGCGCCGCATGAAACGTCGGAACCAGCCGCCGCCCACAAGCCCATCCCGCTTCTCTCAGGGACGGTCGCAGGATCGCGGCGCTCGGTGAACGCCGAGCTGCGCATCCGCTGGACAACGGGGACAGGTAGCGCCGATCGGACACAGGGAACCTGACCGGTTGAGCGCGCCCATCCCCCGTCCGCCCTGAGCGCGCAGCCGCAGGCTGCGCAGTCGAAGGGCGCGTGGCCGCAGCGTCCTTCGACCGCGGCTCGCAGCGCCGCAGTCGAAGGGCGAACGGGTGGGAGGACCACCCAATCGATCATCTTCCCTGTGCTCCGGTACTCGATACGGCTGTGCCGCGGCTCGATTCGGTCGCGGCGCGGCTCTCTTCGGTCGCGGCGCGGAGACCGCTCCAGGAACCGAGTCGTCGCGGCGCGGAGCCCGCCGGGCCGTCCTCCTCCTGCGACCGCGGCGCGGCCGATGCCGAAGGTGTCGCGCACGGCGCGGTCGATGACGTCGAGCGACGCGAGCAGATCGTGGGTGTCGTCGACCTCGATCAGCCGGGCGGCCGCTTGCTCCGGGACCCAGCGGTGCGAGCTGGTGATCGGGACCGTCTCGTCGCGGGTGCCGTGCACGACGGTGACGGGGCAGCGCACGCGCGGCCACTGCACCTCGGCGCTCGCCTCCTCGTAGAACGCGAAGTGGAGCCGAGCCGGCGTCCCCGACGCGTCCTCGGTCTCGATCGCGCCCTCGCGCCGCCAGCGCTCGAAGTCGCCGGCGCTCATCATCTCGGGCCAGCGGCGGCCAATCTCGAACGCTGGGCAGAGCAGCACCAGGCGATCGACGCGCCCCGGGTGGAGCTCGGCCCAGCGCGCCGCGAGCCACCCGCCGAGGCTCGAACCGACGATGCGCCACGCCGGACGGCCCTCCTCTTCGTGCAGCCGATCGAGGTGCGCGAGCATCGCCCCGACCGAGAGCTTCGCGAACGAGGGCCGGTTCAGGTCGGGCAAGAGGAAATCGATGCCCTCGGGCGCGAACGTCTCGCGCAGGTGCAGGCCCTTCTTCGCGCTCGGGCTCGAGCGGAACCCGTGGAAGTACGCGTGTCGCACAGCGGACGCCAGCATGGGCGGCGGCGTACAGCGGACGCTCCTGCGCGTAAAGCCTCGAAGAGGCCCAAATCGGCTGGAACGGACGCCCGGCGGGCATAGAGTCCTCGCCTCATGACGGACACCAACCGGCAGTGGCGGCTCGCCAAGCGCCCGAAGGGGATGATCGAGGACGGCGACTTCACCTGGGTCGAGGAGCCGGCGCCGGCGCAGCTCGGTGACGGGGAGCTGCTCGCGCGGACGCTCTACCTCTCGGTCGATCCGACCCAGCGGGGATGGATGGAGCGCGACACGTACGTGCCCGCGGTGCGCATCGGCGAGGTGATACGCGCAGGCGGCGTCGCGCGGGTGGTGCGCTCGAACGCCGAGGGGTTCGCGCCCGGTGATCTCGTGAGCGCGATGGTCGGCTGGCAGGACTACGCGGTGCTGAAGGCGGACGCGCCGGGCGGGCTCTTCAAGCTGCCGCCCGGCGTCGATCCGACGATCGCCCTCAGCCTCTTCGGGCTCACCGGCGTGACCGCGTACTTCGGCCTGCTCGAGATCGGGCGGCCGGTCGCCGGCGAGACGGTCGTGGTCTCGGGCGCCGCCGGCGCGACCGGGATGGTCGCCGCGCAGATCGCGAAGCTGAAGGGGTGCCGGGTGATCGGGATCGCGGGCGGCGCCGCGAAGTGCCGCTTCCTCACCGAGGAGCTCGGGCTCGACGGCGCGGCCGACTACAAGGCCGGCAAGCTGACCGAGCGCCTGCGCGAGCTCTGTCCGGAGGGGATCCACGTCTTCTACGATAACGTCGGCGGCGAGGTCCTCGAGGCGGCGCTCGCCAACCTGGCGCTGCACGCGCGCGTCGTGCTCTGCGGCGCCATCGCCGACTACAACGCTCTCGAGAGCGCCCGCGGGCCGCGCAACTACATGAGCCTGCTGCTCCGCCGCGCGCGGATGGAGGGGTTCATCGTGACCGACTTCGCGCCGCGCTTCCCCGAGGCGATGCGCGAGCTCGGCGTCTGGGCGGGCGAGGGGAAGATCAAGAACCGCGTCGATGTGGTCGAGGGCCTCGAGAACGCGCCCAGCGCGCTCCGCGGGCTCTTCACCGGCGCCAACCTCGGCAAGCGCCTCGTCCACGTGAGCTGAGTCCGGTCCTCCAGCGCGCGGGCGAGCAGCGCGGGGTCGTCTCCAATCGCATTCTCCCCCGCATGCGCCATGCTGGAGGTGTCAGAAGCGCTCGGGCCCGTGCGTGGTGGAGGTGCGAGATGGAGGTGAAGCGTGAGCTCCGACTCTGAGCCCGGCCTGTACCGCGACGCGCGCTCCCGCGTCATCCACCTCGACGCGGGGCAGCGGCGCGAGCGCGACGCCAACGTGAGCACGTTGGTGACGATCCTCGACGCGCCCGTCGCCGAGTCCGTGCCCTTCGAGGCGCTCTTCGTGGCGCACTACCGCGCCATCCGCGCGATCGGCCGGAGCG
>JAEZBP010001150.1 GCA_023427125.1 Pseudomonadota bacterium
GCGCACCTCCACGCGGGGCCCGCGGCGGTGGTCATGGCCCCGGTGGCCCTGCCCGCGGTGCTCACGGCGCTCGCCCCGGTGCTCACGGCGCTCGCCTCGATCACGACGCTGCGCCGAGACGTCGGGAGCGATCATCGCGGTCGCTCCGAGCGCCAGGGCGGCGATCACAGCCCATCGGCTAAACATGCTCATCGCATTTTCCTCCGGTCCGGCCGCCGACGGTGGCGACCCGTTCAGGGTAGGCGTCTTGACGGTCGGCGTCCCGTAAAGATTCGTCAAGCGGTTCAGCCACTCGACCTCGGCCGGCGCGCCCGCGGCCCCCAGGAAGCCGGCTCTCGGCGGCCGAGAGTTTGCCGAGAGCCTGGCTCGCCTCCTGGAGGCTCGGCGACCGAGAGCGGGCCACGGGCCTCGAAACTTGGGACAGCTCTGGTAGCCTCGCCGTCGACCCTGCGCGTGGCGGGGCGTCGGGAGGAGAGATGGAACGCGTGGACGTCAGCGCCAAGGCACTCGAGCTCCGTTTTCGTACGATCGCGATCACCGCTCTCGCGGTGTGTCTCGCCCTGAGCGGCTGCGACAACCGCGACGACAGCGACGGGGGACTCATTCCTCCTGACGCCGGTCCGCGCGACGACGGAGGCGGCAGCGACGCGGGCGACGACACCGACGGCGGCGGCGACACCGACGGCGGCGGAGACGTCGACGGCGGCGGGACCGATCCCTCGGCGCAGATCCAGGCGGTGCTCGACGCGCCCGACGGAGTGGCCGATCTCCTGATCCAGGGCGCGATCGTCACCTACGTGAAGCCCGGCATCGACGATGTGCTCGATGGGCCCGGCTTCTTCCTCCAAGCGGAGCAGAGCGGGCCCGCGCTCTACGTGAACGTCGATCCCGCGACGCTGATCCCGCCGGCCGCGGTCGGGCAGACGGTCGAGCTGCGCGTCACCGCGATCGGCACGACCGACGGCCTGCGCCACGCGGCGATGATCGATCGGTGGGGCGTGAGCGCGAGCGGCGCGGACGTCGGCGCGCTCGCCCAAGACGTCTCCGCGATCAACCTGGTCGCGATGCTCGACGCGCACACCGCCGAGCTCGTCACGCTCACCGCGACGATCGCCGATGCCTTCGGCGTCGGCGGCACCGGGTTCACCGCCGCGCAGATCACGACGGCGGGCGTGCCGGCGGCCGGCGTCACGATGCGCTTCCGGCTGCCGACCAGCGTGTACGAGGGGAGCGCGCTGGGCGTCGGCTGCACCGTCGACATCGGGCCGACGCCGCTCTGGCGCTTCGAGGTGAACGCGCAGCCCTCGGCGTGGCGCGCCGAGGACTTCACGGTGACCGCGTGCCCGGCGCCGGCCGCCGCCGGCGAGCTCGTGATCACCGAGGTCGGCTATGTGACCGACGCGGACGCTCAGTTCGTCGAGATCCACAACCCGAGCGAGGACGACGGCTTCGACCTCGGCGGCTGCACGCTGAGCGGGGAGGGCGGCAGCGTGACGATCCCGGCGGGCGTGCTCATCGGTCCGGGCGGGTACGCGGTGATCGCGGGGAGCGCCTCGGAGATCGCCGGCGCGGCGGCGGCGCTCACCTTCGGGATCGACGACATGGATCGGCTCGAGCTGAGCTGCGGCGGGACGAGCATCGACGTCGTCGACTGGTCGGCGGGCGCGCTCGGCGGCGCCGACGACATCAGCGCGCAGCTCGCGCCGAGCGCGACCGACGCCACGATGAACGACACGCTGGCCAACTGGTGCCCGACGACGGAGGACAACACCTACGGCACCATGGGCCGCGTCGGCACCCCGGGCGCAGCGAACCCCTCTTGCACCGCCTCGGCGGTGGTGCGGATCAACGAGGTCAACGCGGACATCACGAACGGGTGTGATCTGATCGAGCTCCGGGTCGAGCGAGGCGGCAGCCTCGAGGGCTTCCGCCTCACCGAGCGCGACGCGACGCTCGTGACGTTCCCCGCCGGCTTCGTCGTCGCGACCAACGACTTCATCGTGCTCCACACGAACCGAGGGAACCAGGCGTGTCACGGCGGTACGGTGGGGATGCACCCGGCCAACGAGACCACTGCGGTCGACGAGCAGCCGTTCAGCATGTTCCCGCGCAACTACGACACCGCCTTCGACTTCTACTCCACCGACGGCGGGCTCACCGGCACGCACAACGTCTTCACGCTGTTCGACGGGGCCGGGACGATCGTCGACGTGCTGATCGCGGCCGACGCCATGACCGGAATGGTGGTGACCTCGGCGGAGGAGGACGCCGCCGCCGCCGCGGCCGTCGGAGAGTGGACCGACATCGACGGAACGGTCCCGGCCGGCGGCTTCGTCGATGACGACTTCCGTGCGCACGCGGTCAGGACCCTCGACGCCACGGAGATGACGGAGTCGCTCCAGCGCAATCGCAACGAAGACATGAACCACATGGGCGACTGGGTGCAGGCCGTGAGCTCGTTCGGAGCGATCAACGCCGGCCAGACTCCGTTCTGATCGCGCATCGACCGATCGTTGAGCGGCCGGGCCTCGCCGAGGCGCCGGTCGCTCGCGTTTGACGCGGCCAAGCCAGGCGGGAGCGCGCCGGTCGCAGGGGCCGCAACAGGAGGCCGACTCGACATGAACCGACGCCACGCGCTCGCCGCCCTCTCGCTGTTCTTCGCCCTCGCGCTCGCGCCCTCGGCACAGGCCGACATGGCGCCGCCTCCGATCACGCTCCACGTCGAGGGGCAGCCCGGGAGCGTGACCGGAGCGGCGCCCGATCACGCGGTCTATCGGCTGCGCAACGTCACCGCGCAGCCCGTCCGGATCTATCTCTATCGAGTCATCGTGCTCGACGGAGGCTCGCGCATCCCGCTCCCGGTCGACGCCGTCGAGGTGGGTGGTCGCGCCGTCGGTCGCACCGTCACCGTCCCGGCCAACGGCGAGCTCCGCGTGACGGTGCGCTTCGCGATGCCCTCGAGCCTCCATGGTCGCGCGTCGTACTCGCTCGAGCTGAGCCACCAGGCGAACGGCCATGGCGCCAGCGACAGCCGCCCGGCGGTCCACGTCAGAAGCGAATGAGGAGCGGGTTCTCCGCGCCATCGCCATCGGCCGCGCGGAGCCCGTCGCTCCGCTCGATCAACCAGTAGATCCCCGCGAGCAACAAGGGGACCCCGATCGCGGTCACCACGGTCCCGGCGATCGCCACGACCTCCGGCGAGCCGTCCTCGAGCGAGTCGGCGCTCTGAATGCCCGCCGCGAAGAGCGTGATCGCGCCGGCGCCGCTGGTGATCGCGCCGACGATCGACAGGGCGAGCGGTCCCCCGAGAGAGGGCCCGTCCGGCTCGGCCGCGTACACCAGCTCGGGATCCGGCTCCGGTAGCGGCGGCAGCCACGGAGTGGCCGCCGGATCGCCGAGCTCGCTCGCCTCCTGCGCGAGCACGGAGCTGGGAGTGAGCGCGAGGAGCGCGAGGATGCAGGCGAGAGAGCGCATGTGAGCGCGCCTACACAAGGGGCGTGCCGGCCTCGAACGCACGATCGCGAGGCTCACGCGGCACACGCAGGCACATGAGACCGCGCGGGTGTGATTCGTGCGCCCGGTCTGTCCGACGGGCTCGGGTGCGGCGAGCGCCGCCGCGCTCGGCACGGTTCGCGCTGTGGGGCCTCGCGCATGCGCCTCTGCCTCTCTTTCGTGGTCCTCGCGGTCGCCAGTGGCTGCGCGAGCTACTCGGTCGAGCAGTCGTCGTTGGTCCCGCTCCCGACCGCGCCGCCGCCGGCGCCGATGTCCGGGCGCGGCGCGCTCGAGCTCGGCGCGTCGATCGCGACCGGCGTGGGGCCGGAGCGATCGAGCACGGCGGCCTCCGGCTTGGCGGTCCCGCAGGGCCAGCCGCAGGGGGCGCTGAGCGTTCGCGTCGCCGACTTCCTGGTGCTGCGCGCGTACGGTGGGGCCGCGCTGCCGCAGGGCGCGACGCAGGTGACGGGCTCCATCCCCGCGCCCCAGGAGAGCGCGTGGTTCGGCGGCATCGGGCCGGTGCTCCGCATCCTGGCGGCCGAGCGGCTCCTCTTCGTCGACATCGGCCTCAGCGCCGGCTTCGCGGTCATCCCCTCCACGCTCCACATCACCGACAACGACGCGTGCACGGACAGCTTCCCGCCGGTCTGCTCCACGAGCGTAGAGCGGTGGCGCGAGGTGATGCCGCTCTTCGCCCTCGGCACGGACTTCGGCGTGCGCCCGATCGAGTGGCTGCAGCTCCGGGTGGGCGCCACCGTGCGCAACCAGCCGACCAACGAGGCGCAGTTCGCTCGCGCGGCGGTGCCCGGCTCGAGCGTCTCGGCGGGGCCGGTCGGCCTCGTGGTCCACGCGGGCGTTCAGCTCGACGTGATCGACGAGCTCGGGTTCCGGGCCGACGTCGAGTGGCCGGCCGTGAACCTCGGCCTCGCCTACGGCCCGATCGTTACGCTCGGCGTCCAGGGCCGCATCGGACCGCCCGCGCGGACCGAGCCCATCGGGCTCGAGCCGTGAACGCCAGGCGACAGCCCTCCGCGTCGATCGTGAACGGGGAGCCGCGCAGGGCTCGCGGCGTGCTGCGTTCGATGGCTGGCTCGGCGCTTGCGGGAGCCGGGCTCCACTCACCACGGAGTCGTCATGCGCAAGCCCCTGTCGTTCGTCCTCGTTCTCACTGCCGCCCTCTCGATCAGCGGCGTCGCGCTCGCGCAGGACTTCGACGCCGAGGGCGAGGAGGCGATGCTCAACCGCATCAACGCGCTGCGGGTCGAGCACTCGCTGGCGCCCCTCGGGCGGCTGCCGGAGCTCGACGCGGTCGCGCGCGGGCACTCGACGGACATGGCCGCTCGCGGCGCGCTCGCCCACGTCTCGGAGACCTCGGGCACCCCCGATGATCGCGTGCGCAACGCGGGGGTCGGCGCCAGCACCGTCGCGGAGAACGTGGCGCTCCACCGCGACAGCGCCTCGGCGCACGCGGCGCTGCTCGAGAGCGCGCCTCACCGCGCGAACATCCTGAACGCCGACGTGACGCACGTCGGGCTCGGCTCGGTCCGCACCCCGCAGGGCGTCTACGTGACCCAGCTCTTCGCGGAGGTGCCGACGGCCGCCGACGAGCTCGCTCCCGCGCCGGTCGAGGCGCCGGTCGTCGCCGAGGAGCCGTCGATCTTCCAGATCATTCCGCCCTTCCTCGAGCAGCAGGTCGAGCAGGTGCTCGGTGCAGCGGCTCCGGAGGCTCTCCCGGCGGATCCCGCTCCGGCGCCCGCGGCTCCCGTCGAGGCCGCTCCGGAGACCGCTCCCGAGGCCTCCCCGACCCCCGCTCCGTCGGCCGCGGCGCCGCCCGGCGCCC
>JAEZBP010001206.1 GCA_023427125.1 Pseudomonadota bacterium
CCTTGCCCCCTCGCTCCTCCATGAGGCGGTCGTTGACGGGTGGACGCGCGCCTCGATAGGCTCGCGCCCGATGCGGCCCGCACTCTCTGCGCTCGCGCTCGCCTCGCTGCTCCTCGCGGCGCCGCGCGCCCTCGCGCAGGCCGGTGAAGAGGAGGTGGTCGCCACCGAGGAGCCCGACGCGACGCGCCTCGACGTCGAGCGGCTGCCGCCCGAGGCGATCCGCATCACGCGCGAGCTCTATGCGCACGGCTTCTTCCTCGAGGCGCGGATCGGCGCCATCGGCTTCGTCAACGGCATCGGCGACTACTCGAACCCGGGCCCGTGGGCGAGCATCGTGTTCGGCTACGAGATCCTCGAGTGGCTCCACGTGATGGTGGCGGCCGAGGCATCGCTGCACGACACCAACGCCCCGCCGCCTCCCGCGAGGACCGCCTTCGAGGTCATCGGCGGCACCGCGAGCGCGCGCCTGCAGGCCAACGTGACGGAGGCCTTCGCGATGTGGCTCGCGCCGCAGTTCAGCGTGCTCGTCGCGATGAGCGACATCCTCGATCTCTATGGCTTCCAGAGCGCGAGCACGGTGGGCATCGCCTACGGCGGCGAGGCCGGCATCGACTGGCACTTCCGCGCCCGCCACCACTCGATCGGCCTGCTCGGCGGCGTGCGCCACTTCCCTTCGCTCGAGTCGGCGGGAGGCAGCGCCCCGACCCTCGGCGTCCACGGCAGCGCATACCTCCGCTACGTGTTCTGAGCGGCGTGTGCTCTGAAGAGGGCGCGCGAGCTCAGAAGGGCGGCTCGTCGTCGTCGCCGGCCTCAGGGAAGGCGAGATCGTCGTCGCCCGGGAGCGGCGCGTCGTCGAAGTCCGGCCCCTGCGCGCTCGATGACGGCGGGTCGTCGAAGTCGTCGCGCTCGTCGCGCTCCCTCCGCGGAGGCTCCGCGCGCGGCGGCGCGGGCGCGTCGCTCGGCTCGCAGCCGGGGCCGTCGACCCAGTGCGTCTCGCCCTCGTCGTCGCGGATGCCGTAGCGCGGGCCGCGCCCGAACTTGCTCTCGCCGACCCAGAAGATCTCGCCGAGCGTGCCGGCCGCCTCGCCGCGCGTGATCGTGACGCGCGTCCCCTTGGGGATCGGCTCGCCGGGATCGGGCAGCGCCGGCGCAGGGACATCCGTCTCCGCGCCGACGTGCTGCTCGTCGATCCAGTAGGTCTCCGCGTCGTCGCCGCGGATGCCGTAGCGAGCGCCCTTGCCGTATCGGCTCTCGCCGATCCAGAAGACCTCGCCGCGCATCCCCTGACCTTGCTTGCCGCCGACGATGGCGACGCGCTCTCCCTTCGCGAACTTTGCGCTCATGACGAGCGGGACTCTGCCACGAGCATCCGAGCCCGCTCAACCGACCAGCTCGCCCTGGATGCGCTCCGCGTGGGTGAGGTGGGCCTGGAGGTCGCCGCGGAGCTGCTCGAGGTACGCGCGGTACTGCGGATCCTCGGCGCTCGGGATGAGCTCCTCGTCGAGCATGCGCACCAGCAGGCGGTGCTGATCGAGCTGCGCCTGCATGTACGCGCGATCGAACTCGGGCCCCTCGAGGTTCCGCAGCATCTCCTGCGTTTGCATGCTGCGATCCATCAGCTGCTCGGCCGCGGGGTTGTACTCGGGGCGGATGCCGCGCTGCTCGAGGATCTGCGACTGCTGGCGGGCCGCCGCGCCATGCCCGGTGATCATCGCGGTGGCGTAGCCGCGCACCGGCTCGGCCGAGGCGCGCTGGCGCGCGAGCTCGGCCTGCTCGATCTCGCCTTGGTTCGCGACGTCGAGCACCGCGGCGATCTGCGCGTCGGTGAGCTCCGTTCCGGCGCGGATGTCGGCCGACGTGCGCTCCTCGGCTTGGTGCGCGCACGCGCCGAGGAGCATCGAGACCACGACGAGCGAGAGGATCTTCGAGTGAGTCATGAACGGGCCGTAGGCTCGCGTCTCGTGCAGCAATGCGGCGAGATGGGCGCTCGGTGTGTCGGCCAGCCCCCCCTGTCGACCGAGGGACGCAACGGCGGGGACGTGGAACGAGGGGTGCACTCACCTCGTACGGGGCGAACACCGGAGGAAGCGATGGTCGGGTCTACTGGTAAGGGTTACCTGGCGCATTGGCTGGCGGCTGCCGGCCTCGGCGCGGCGCTGCTCGTCGGATGCGAGCCGCGGGACGACGTGATCGGCAACGAGCAAGCTCAGCCGAGCGAGCCGATGGGGCAGACGAGCTCGGAGCAGCAGCGCACGCAGGAACAGTCGGCACAACAGCAGGGCGAGCCGATGAGCCCGCTCGGCCGCGCGCAGGCTCAGGAGCCGCTCGAGCCGGCCCCGCCGGTGCCCTTCGAACAGGAGGAGCAAGCTCGCGTCGAAGAGCAGCCCTCTCAAACGCCCGAGGTCGAGGAGCTGCAGCAGCCCCAGCCGGTCGAGCCCGAGCAGCAGCAGCAGGCGCAGCAGCAGGCGCAGCCGGAGACGCCCGAGCCACCGGGCGGCCGCGACGAGGCCGCGTTGATCCGAGGCACGGTCGAGGGGACGGCGCGCTCGATCGATCTCGCGCGCGGCACGGTCACGATCGAGAGCAGCGGACAGGAGGTGACGCTGCAGGCGCACCCGAGCGATCTCGCGCGCATCCAGGCGGGAGACCAGGTGGCGCTCGGCTTCACCAGCTATCCGGATGGCTCGCAGTGGATCCAGCCCTCCGCCGACCCGAGCGAGGTGCTCGAGCGATCGGATAGCGTCGGTCAGCTCCAGGGGCAGATCGAGGCGATCGACGAGGACGCCGGGATCGTGGCGGTCGCTGGCCAGACCTTCCGCGCGCACCCGGACCAGCTCGAGGCGCTCGAGCCGGGGGAGTCGGTGAGCGTGAGCTTCGCCGAGGTCGAGGACACCCCGTGGGTCGCCGAGCTCGAGACCAGCCAGCAGGATCGGGTGGCGCAGGCCGAGCCGCAGCCGGAGCCGCTCGACGAGGAGCACACCGCGTCGGACATCGACTGGGAGTTCATCAACTGAACCGAGTCAGCCTTCGTTGAGATGGCGCGGCGCGGCGGAGCCGCTGGCCATCATCGCGACATCGATGTCGGGGTCCGCCCCTCGCACCCACGGCGAGAGGGCGGACTCGGCGACCATGCGCATGCGTGTGACTGGCATGCATGTCGCAGTGCGGCGCCGCCATGACGCGACCCGCCGGCGCACACCACTGGGAGGCCTTCGTCGCCGCTGCCCTCGCGTGTGCTGGCGGCCTCTTCGCGACCGGGTGCTCGAACTACGCGAAGCCGCACCACCCCTACGCGCCGCTCTTCGAGCGCGCCGGGCAGATCGACGTCGCGGTGAGCGCCGGTCCGAGCGGCCGGGCGCCGGTCTCGTTCGCCGGCCACGCGGCGGTCGCGCCGGTCGATCACCTCCAGATCGTCGCGGGCGTCGACTTCGATCCGATCCGCGAGAGCAACCGCACGCGGCACGTCGCCGGCGAGCTCGGGATCGGCGGCTTCGTGATGGGGGAGGGCCGGCTGCGCGCGGAGCTCGTCGGCGGGCTCGGCGGGGGCTGGGCCTCCGGGGAGAACGAGGAGGAGGACGATGGCCCGTGGGGGGTCGTGGGCCCGTACGTGCGGCCCTTCGTGCAGGGCGTGGTCGGCGGCGTCTTCGACTTCTTCACCTTCGGCGGTGGCCTCCGGATCGCCGCGACGTTCGCGCACCTGCGCACCTACGACACAGCGTCGAGCGACTACCCGTACGGCGACGGGCCGGCCGAGCAGGTCCACATCGATCCCTACACGACCCTGCGCTTCCGCTACGAGCTCTTGATCGTCGAGGTCGCGGCCGGCGCCTCGTTCTCGTTCGGCGACTCGATCGTCGGCGCGCCGATCTACGGCTACGGCGCGCTGACCCTTCACTTCCACTTCGACGCGTGGGCGCCGCCCACCGACGACGAGCCCACGCCGGCCGAGGATCTCGGATCGCCGTAGGCCGCGGGCCCAGCGCTCAGTCTTCGGGCTCGGCGTCCCTGCCGCCCGCAGAGGCTTCATCCTCCTCGGCGTCGGCCGCGCTGCCGACGGGCGTGTCGGACTCGTGCACGTTGACGTTCACGTCCATGGTGACGCGGATCGGCTGCACCTCGAGCGGCGCGACGTTCACGTTGTGAGTCGTGGCGCAGCCCCCCAGAAGCAGCAATAGAATCGTGGCGTAGCGCATCATTGTCCGCCGACCTCGATCGACGCCTCGGCGCCGTCCGGCCAGAATCGAACGGCGTGGTCGAGGAGTGGCTGAACGCCACGGAAGTTGAGGGTCATATCGAGCTCTTGGGGCATGCGCTTTCCACGTCCGACAACCCGCGCACGCACGCGACTTGTTCCCTCGTCGGAGACGTTCATCGTCAGCCGGCGGTACTCGAAGTCTTCCATCGCGGCGAGCACGCGGCGCCGGATGTACGTGCCGTCGAGCAGGTCTCCGAGCTCGGGGCTCGAGTCGGGATCCTCGGCGTTCATCTGCACACGGAGCACGCCAGGGCCGCGTGAGGCCAGCCGCCCGTCGCCGAGCTCGATCCGGCGGTCGTCGCCGAGCTTCACACGGAGCGCGACGCGGCCATCGAGCTTGCCGTCGCCGGTGATGCGCCCGCTCGTCGCGGCGCTCAGCACCTGCGCGAGCTCGATGCCGCGTACGCGCAGATCGAGCGCGAGATCGGGCGCTTCCCACGCGAAGCGGACGGGCGCGACCTCGACCTGCCCGCCGGCGAGCGCCACGCGCATGTCGCGCACCAGCACGTCGCCGGGGCGCGCGAACGCGAGCGCGGCCGACCCGGCCTCGAGCTTCACGCCGCCGAGCTCGAGCCGCTCCCACGTCACCGGCGCCGGGCGAGCGCTCTCGAGGGGGTCGAGGTGCGTGAGCGCCAGCGTGCCCCGCACGCCTTGGGC
>JAEZBP010000010.1 GCA_023427125.1 Pseudomonadota bacterium
AAGCAGCCCGTCGCGATCAGGGCGGCGAGGATGAACAAGGTCGCGCGCATCGGGCCGATAGTACGCCACGCCGCGCGCCTGCTTCCCATTCTCTAGCCTAGCCTCTCGTGGCGGTCCTGCGGGGTGCACGCGTGGCCTCTCCCCCCAGACGGCGCGGATCTCCGCACCTCGGACGGCGTGTTCGACCCCGGCCACGCTTTGTGGCAGGGTTCGCGCCCTCCGCGCCCCGGAGGCCGCTCCGCTGCGCTCCCTTATTCTACTGGGGGACGCCCCCCGACCCCCGAGTTGACAAACCCGGGGGGGTGCCAACAAAACCCGAGGCCCGTGTCCAAGTCGCTCGTCATCGTCGAGTCGCCCGCCAAGGCCCGCACCATCGCCGGCTACTTGGGAAACGACTTCGTCGTCGAATCCTCGATCGGCCACATCCGCGATCTCCCGCGCAGCGCGAGCGACGTGCCCCCCGAGCTGAAGGGGACCGCCTGGGCGCGCCTGGGGGTGGACGTCGACAACGACTTCCGGCCGCTCTACGTGCTCGACCCCGACAAGAAGCAGCACATCGCCAAGCTGAAGAAGCTGCTCAAGGAGGCCGACGAGCTCTACCTCGCGACCGACGAAGATCGCGAGGGAGAGTCGATCGCCTGGCACCTCCACGAGGTGCTGAGCCCGAAGGTGCCGGTCAAGCGCATGGTGTTCCACGAGATCACCAAGCGCGCGATCCAGGAGGCGATCGACAAGCCGCGCCAGATCGATCGGCGCCTCGTCGACGCGCAGGAGGCGCGCCGCATCCTCGACCGCCTCTACGGCTACGAGGTCTCGCCGGTCCTCTGGAAGAAGATCATGCCGAAGCTCTCGGCGGGTCGCGTCCAGAGCGTCGCCACGCGGATCATCGTCGAGCGCGAGCGCACCCGCATGCGCTTCCGCGCCGCGAGCTACTGGGATCTCGAGGCGACGCTGGCCAAGCGGGAGGGCGCGGAGCTGACCGCCACGCTCGAGAAGCTCGACGGCAAGCGCCTCGCGACCGGCAAGGACTTCGATCTCGAGGGCAAGCTCTCCCGCGACGTCGTGGTGCTCGACGAGCCGGGCGTGAAGGCGCTCGCGAAGGACCTCGAGGCGGGCTCGTTCACGGTGAGCTCGGTCGAGCGCAAGCCCTACCGCCGCTCGCCCTACCCGCCCTTCATGACCTCGACGCTCCAGCAGGAGGCCGGCCGCAAGCTGCGCTTCAGCGCGCAGCACGCGATGCGCGTGGCGCAGGGCCTCTACGAGAGCGGCTACATCACCTACATGCGCACGGACTCGACGACGCTGTCCGAGACGGCGATCGGCGCGGCGCGCAAGCTCATCGCGCAGGAGTACGGCGCCGAGTACCTGCCGGCGAAGCCGCGCGAGTACGCGAGCAAGGTGAAGAACGCGCAGGAGGCGCACGAGGCGATCCGCCCGGCCGGCGACACCTTCCGCATGCCGCAGGACGTGGCGCGCGAGGTGAACAAGGACGAGGCCCGCCTCTACGAGCTCATCTGGATGCGCACCGTCGCCTCGCAGATGGAGGACGTGCGCGGCGAGACGCTCTCGGTGAAGATCGGCGGCAAGACCCCGAGCGGCAAGGCGGTCGAGCTCGGCGTCAACGGGCGCACCATCACCTTCCCCGGCTTCTACCGCGCGTACGTCGAGGGCTCGGACGATCCGGAGGCCGAGCTCGAGACCCGCGAGAAGCACCTGCCCGCGCTCAGCGAGGGCGAGGCGCTCGACGGAAAGGCGTTCCTCCCGCAGGGCCACGAGACCCAGCCGCCCGCGCGCTACACCGAGGCCTCGCTGGTGCGCGCGCTCGAGGAGATGGGCGTCGGCCGTCCGTCGACCTACGCGTCGATCATCGGGACGATCCAGAACCGCGGGTACGTCTGGAAGAAGGGCTCGGCGCTCGTCCCCTCCTTCACCGCGTTCGCGGTGGTGAGCCTCCTCGAGCAGCACTTCCCGCAGCTCGTCGACTACGCGTTCACCGCGAAGATGGAGGACGAGCTCGACTCGATCGCGAGCGGCGACGAGAAGTCGACGCCCTGGCTGCACCGCTTCTACTTCGGCCCCGACGGTGCGGGTCCGGGCGGTGCGGGTCCGGGCGGCGCGGGCGCCCCGCCGGCCAACGAGGACGGCGTGCAGATGAAGTCCGGCCTCAAGGAGATGGTCGGCGACAAGCTCGGCGAGATCGACGCGCGCTCGATCAACAGCGTGCCGATCGGCGTCGACGAGGAGGGCCGCGCGATCGTGGCGCGGGTCGGCCGCTACGGCGCGTACCTGCAGCGCGGCGACGACGACACCTCGCGCAAGTGGCCGAGCATCCCCGACGATCTCCCGCCCGACGAGCTGACCGTCGAGAAGGCGACCGCGCTGCTCGAGGCGCCCAGCAACGACCGGGTGCTCGGGAACGATCCCGAGAGCGGCGAGCCGGTGATCGCGAAGGCGGGCCGCTTCGGCCCCTACGTCCAGCTCGGCGAGGGCGGCGGCAAGGAGAAGCCGAAGACCGGCTCGCTCTTCGCGAGCATGTCGCTCGACACCGTGACCCTCGAGCAGGCGCTCATGCTCCTGAGCCTGCCGCGCACGGTCGGCGTCGACGAGGGCGAGCCGGTGCTGGCGCTGAACGGCCGCTACGGTCCGTACATCCAGAAGGGCAAAGAGACGCGCAGCCTCGAGAACGAGGAGCAGATCTTCACGGTCACGCTCGAGCGCGCGAAGGAGCTGCTCGCGCAGCCCAAGCAGCGCGGCCAGCGCCGCGTCATCGAGCCTCTGCGCACGCTCGGCGCCGATCCGGTGAGCGGCCAGCCGATCACCGTGCGCGAGGGGCGCTTCGGCCCCTACGTGAGCGACGGCGAGACGATGGCCTCGCTCCGTAAGGGCGACAGCATCGAGGCGATCACGACCGACCGCGCGGCCGAGCTCCTGCGCGAGCGCCGCGCCCGCGGCCCCTCGAAGAAGAAGGCCAGCAAGCGCAAGGCGCCCGCCGCCAAGGCCGCGGCCAAGCCGGCGACGAAGAAGGCCCCCGCGAAGAAGAAGGCGCCTGCCAAGAAGAAGGCCGCGGCGAAGAAGAAGCCAGCGGCGGCGAAGGCCGACGGCGGCCAGTCGAACGGCCAGCGCGAGGAGCGCGAGCCGGGCAAGCCCTCGCACGACCGCGCCGAAGACGCGAGCTTCTGATCCCGCCTTGAACGTCCTCATCGCAGGCTGCGGATACGTCGGCAGCGCGCTCGCCGAGGTGCTGGTGCGAGGGGGCCATCGGGTCTGGGGCCTGCGGCGTGATCCCCGCGGGCTGCCCGAGGGCGTGATCCCGGTCGCGGCCGATCTCTCCTCGCCCGCGTCGCTCGAGCCGCTCGAGGACGCGATCGATCACCTGGTCTACGCGGCGAGCCCCGCCGAGCGAACGCAGGCCGCCTACGAGGCGGTCTACCTGCGCGGGCTCGAGAGCGTCCTCGCCATCCTCGAGCGCCGGGCGAGGCTCGCGCGCGTCGTGCTCACGTCGAGCACCGCCGTCTACGCGCAGGACGACGGAGGCTGGGTCGACGAGCGCGCGCCGACCGAGCCCACAGGCTTCTCCGGCCGCACGATCCTCGCGGCCGAGTCGCTCCTCGACGGCCGCCCCTTCCGCGGCGTCGCGCTGCGCCTGGCCGGCATCTACGGCCCCGGGCGCACCTGGCTCGTCCGCCGCGTGCATCACGGAGCGGAGCGGAGTGACGGTAGGCCGACGCCTGCCGCCGTTCGCAGGGGTCGGGATGCCGTCACGCAGCGGAGCGACCCGAATGACAGAGGCGAGGCGCGCACGGACCCGCGGACGATCCGCTACGGCAACCGCATCCACCGCGACGACTGCGCGGGCGCGCTCGCGCACCTGCTCGCCCTCCCCGATCCCTGCGCCGTCTACCTCGGGGTCGACGACGCGCCGGCGCCCCTCGCCGAGGTGTACGCCTACGTGGCGGCCCTCCTCGGTGTGGCCCCGCCGCCGGAGGGCGCGTCCGACGAGGGGCGCGGCGGCAACAAGCGTTGCAAGAACGCGCGCCTCCTCGCGAGCGGCTACGCCCTCTCCGTGCCGAGCTACCGCGAGGGCTACCCTCCCATCGTCGGGGCCTACCTCCGAGGGGCGTGAGCCCTCGAACCTACCTCTTCGTCCGGCACGCCGAGGCGGTGCACCAGCTGCCGCCGCCCCGCCCCTCGCTCCGCGCGCTGCTCGCCCGCGCGCCGAGCTCGAGCCACCCCCTGCGCGGCTTGCCTCCGAGCGACCGGAGAG
>JAEZBP010000152.1 GCA_023427125.1 Pseudomonadota bacterium
GTGGATCTTCAACGTCGGCCGCGACGTCGAGTACGACCTCCGCAACGAGGTCCTCGAGCGCATCCACCTCCTCGGCTCGTCGTTCTTCCGCCGCATGGCGACCGGCGAGATCATGAGCCGCGCCACCAACGACCTCACCCAGGTGCGGCTCCTGATCGGCTTCGCCGGGCTCAACGTCGTCAACTCCACGCTCGCGTTCGTGAGCGCCATCGGCCTGATGATCGCGATCAGCCCGAAGCTCACCTTGTTCGCGCTGCTCCCCTATCCGCTGCTCGTGCTCGCGACGCGGGGCTTCGGCTCGGCGATCTACACGCGCTCCACCGACTCGCAGTCCGCGCTCGCGGCGCTGACCGACACCGCCAACGAGAACGTCTCCGGCATCCGGGTCGTCCGCGCGATGGGCCTCGACGCGCGCGAGCGCGCGCGCTTCGAGCGGGCCAACGACGAGGCCGTGAGGACCACGATGCGCCTCGTGGTCCTGCGCGGCCTGATGTGGCCGGTGCTCCTCGGCGTCAGCTCGATCGGCACCATCGTCGTGGTGTGGATGGGCGGCGCCATGGTCCTCGACGGCGAGCTCACCGCCGGACAGTTCGCGGCCTTCAACGCGTACCTCGGCCTGCTCGTCTGGCCGACGCTCGCCTTCGGTTACATCCTCTCGGTCGTGCAGCGGGGGCGGGCGTCGTACGCCCGCGTCCGAGAGATCCACGACGCCGAGCCGGACGTCGTCGAGGCTCGGGAGCCGCTCGAGGCCGAGGGCCCCGGCGCGATCGAGGTCGAGGAGCTCGAGCTCGCGTACGGCGATCGCAAGGTGCTCGATGGCGTCTCGCTGCGCGTACCGGCGGGCGGCTCGCTCGCGGTGCTCGGACCGACCGGCAGCGGCAAGTCGACGCTCGCCGCGCTCCTGCCGCGCCTCTTGCCCACGCCTCCCGGTAAGGTCCGCCTCGACGGAGTCGACGTCAATGATCTCAGCCTCCGCAGCCTGCGCGAGAGCGTCGGCTACGCGCAGCAAGAGCCCTTCCTCTTCTCGACGACGGTCGAGCGCAACCTGAAGCTCGCGCTCGATGACCCCGACGCGCCCGACGCCGAGGCGCGCCTCCGCCACGCGGCCGCCGAGGCCTGCGTGCTCGAGGAGATCGAGGCGATGGCGGACGGCTTCCAGACGGTGGTGGGCGAGCGCGGCGTCCAGCTCTCGGGCGGACAGAAGCAGCGCCTGACGCTCGCGCGCGCGCTCCTGAACGAGCCGAAGGTGCTGGTGCTCGACGATCCCCTGAGCGCCGTCGACGCCAAGACCGAGTCCGACATCCTCGCCGCGCTCGATCGCGCCAAGCAACACCGCACCTTCATCCTGATCACCAACCGCGTCGCCGCCGCCGCGCGCACCGATCGCGTGCTCGTGCTCGACGAGGGCCGCGTCGTCGAGGAGGGCACCCACGACGAGCTCGTCCACGCGGGCGGGCTCTACGCGCGCATCGCGCAGAAGCAGCGCCTCGAGCGCGAGCTGGAGGCCCTGTGAGCCGGCGAGACGAGAGCCGCAAGGCGATGCTCGCCCCGCCGGAAGAGCCGGCCCGCCCGCAGGCGAGCGCCGACCTCGGCATGTTGTGGCGCCTCGCGCGCTTCGTCTCGCGGGCCGATGGGCTCCTCTTCTTCATCTCGCTCGCGGTGCTGACGCCGATGGCCTCGGTGGCCTCGCTCTTTCAGCCGCTCCTGATCAAGGGGGCCATCGACGCTGCGCTCGTCGAGGCGAGCAGGGCCGCGCTGCTCGATGTGGTCGGCCTCTTCATCGTCGCGATCGCGGTCGAGCTCGTCGCGCGCTTCTCGCAGGTCTACATCCTCCAGCTCGCCGGCCAGCGCACGCTGGCCCGCCTGCGCAGCGCGACCTTCGCGAAGATCCAGCGCCTCCACACCGCGTACTTCGATCGCACGCCGGTCGGAAAGATCGTCACCCGCGTCACGAACGACGCCGACGCCCTCGGCGAGCTCTTCGCGTCGGGCGCGATCATGGCGGTCGCCGACATCCTCATGCTGGTGGGGATCATCGGCTTCATGCTCTACCTCGACTGGCGCCTCGCGCTGGTCGCCTTCTGCGCGCTGCCGCCGCTCGCGATCGTCATCAACGTCTTCCGCCGCCTCGCACGCGACGCGTTCCGCGCGATCCGCTCACGCATCGCGCAGCTCAACGCGTACCTCGCCGAGCAGGTGCAGGGCGCAGCGGTGATCCAGGCGTTCGGTCGCGAGGCCGAATGCCAGCGCGAGTACGAGGCCATCAACCACGCCTACCGCGAGGCGAACCACCGCTCGATCCGCTACGACGCGCTCCTCTACTCGGTGGTCGAGTCGGTCGCGGCCGTGACCGTCGCGCTCGTCCTCTGGTACGCGGCGGTGCGCGT
This sequence comes from Pseudomonadota bacterium, assembly GCA_023427125.1. Lineage (GTDB taxonomy): Bacteria > Myxococcota_A > Polyangia > Polyangiales > Sandaracinaceae > JAEZBP01. The sequence goes on from JAEZBP010000152.1 coordinate 2,388, forward strand.
CGGGGGGCTGCCCGAGGCGGCGTCGGCGGCGTGGGTGGGCACGGTGGTCGCGTTCTACGAGTACATCCAGCGCTTCTTCGTGCCCATCCGCGATCTCTCTCAGAAGTACACGATCGTGCAGTCGTCCCTCGCGGCGGCCGAGCGCATCTTCGAGGTGCTCGACATGCGCGAGGAGGACGCCCCCGAGGGCGTCCCGGTGCCCGATGCGCCCGCGCGGGATCCCGGCGCGGCGCTCGCGTTCGAGGACGTGCGCTTCGGCTACCGCGAGGGCCAGGAGGTCCTCCGCGGGATCGACTTCGCGGCGCGCCCCGGCGAGAAGATCGCGATCGTCGGCGCGACGGGGGCGGGCAAGACGACGGTCACCGCGCTGCTCTTGCGCCTGCATGACGTGACCTCCGGCCGCGTGATGGTGGGGGGCGAGGACGTCCGCGCGCTCTCGCGCGAGGCGCTGCGAGGGCGCTTCGCGCTGGTCTCGCAGGACGTCTTCCTCTTCGCGGGGAGCGTGCTCCACAACGTCAGCGCCGGCGATCCCGATCCCGACGTCGCGCGGGTCGAGGCGTGCCTGCGGCAGGTCGGCGCCGGGGGGATCGTGGAGCGCCGCGAGGGCGGCCTCGAGGCGCGGGTCGACGAGCGCGGGCAGAACTTCAGCGCCGGCGAGCGCCAGCTCCTCGCGTTCGCGCGCGCTCTCTACCTCGATCGCGAGATCCTCATCCTGGACGAGGCGACCGCGAGCATCGACTCGGAGACCGAGGCCCAACTCCAGCGCGCGATCGAGCAGGTCCTCGAGGGGCGGACCGCGATCATCATCGCCCACCGGCTCAGCACGATCCGCGCGGCCGACCGCATCCTCGTGTTCCACAAGGGCCGCATCGTCGAGGACGGCGATCACGACGCCCTGCTCCGCCAGAACGGCGTCTACGCCCGCCTCGTGCGCCTCCAGTTCGCCGAAGCGGAGGCCGCGTAAGCAGGGCGCTGCCAAGCCCGACACGGTGCTCGGCTGTCGCGCCGAGATCGCTGCGACCTCTGCGATCGCTTCGGCTCCGACTGCGAATCGCACGGGCTCGGGCGCGCCGCTACGCGGCTGGCACCAGCACGGGGGCAGCGCGTCGAACGCTCGGTGCGACAGCGGGAGCGGAAAGAAGACGCGCGCCGCTGGAATCCACTATACTCGCTGGGATGTACGGGGGCTGGCGCGCCCTTCGCGCTGATGACCGCGATTCGCTCGATCCCACGAGGCGCCACTCGAGGCGCTCTCTGCGCGCCCGTGTGTCCTGCCGAGTGTCCCACCGTGTGTCCCACCAGGGGCCCCGATGACCCAAGCCGCCCCCGTCCTCTACGGCAAGTACCAGCTCCTCGATCTCCTCGCGCGCGGCGGGATGGCCGAGGTGTATCGGGCCAAGTCGCACGGCGTGGAGGGGTTCGAGAAGGTCCTCGTCATCAAGCGCATCCTCCCCGAGCTCGGCGAGAACCCGCAGTTCGTCGAGATGTTCATCAACGAGGCGAAGATCGCCGTCACGCTCTCGCACGCCAACATCGTGCAGGTCTTCGACCTCGGCCGCGCCGACGAGAGCTACTTCATCGCGATGGAGTACGTCGCGGGCTACGACCTCGCGACCGTGCTCGCGCGCGGGCAGCGCCTGGGCCGGCCCATCCCGCAGGAGCTCGCGGTCTACGTCGTCAGCGAGCTCGCGAAGGGCCTCGACTACGCCCACAGGCGCCGCGACGCCCAGCTCCGGCCGCTCAACATCGTCCACCGCGATGTCTCGCCACAGAACGTGCTCATCAGCTTCGAGGGCGAGGTGAAGCTGACCGACTTCGGCATCGCCAAGGCCGCTCTCGCGGTCTCCTCGGAGGAGAACACCGAGGCCGGCGTGCTCAAGGGCAAGTACGCGTACATGTCCCCCGAGCAGGCCCGCGGGGAGGACGTCGACTCCCGCACCGACATGTTCGCGCTCGGCGTGGTCCTGCACGAGCTGCTCACCGGAGAGAACCCGTTCTACGTGCCGGAGTCGGCCTACGAGACCCTCCGCAGGGTGCGCGACTGCGACTTCCGGTCGCTCACCGCGACCCTCCCGGGCCTCCCCCAGGAGCTCGCCGCCATCGCCGCGCGCGCGATGAGCCGGCGCCCCGAGGATCGCTACCCGAACGCCGGCCTCCTCTACGAGGAGCTCGTGCAGTTCCTCTACTCGAGCGGGCGCCGCGCGGGAGGCCACGACCTCTCGGACTTTCTGAGCGAGCTGCGGCAGGCGAGCGAGCTCGCCGAGCAGGCGCCCGACGACGCGCGCCTGCGCGCGGTCTTCGATCACGAGGGCGCGCCGGGGGGCACGTACCTCCCGGACGCGACGCCGGTCGAGGTGCCGGTCGCGCGCACGGGGGCCCGCCGGGCGGCGCGCGGCCGCAAGACCGGCAGCTGGACGCTGCGTCCGACCCAGGAGCATCGCGACGTGACGGCGCTCGTGCTCCTCGCCGACGACCCGCGCTTCCTCGCCGACCCGCTGGTCGACCGGCTCTTGCGCCGCTTCGGCGGCCTGCGCGTCGACGGAGGCGAAGGCGCGTCGATGCTGGCGCTCTTCGGCGTGCGCGATCCCGACGGGCGCGACACCGAGGCCGCGGCGCGCTGCGCGCTGAGGCTGGTCCGCTCGGCGCGCACCGGCACCCAGACGGGCCTCCCCGACGTGCGCGTGCAGCTCGGCGTGGTGTGCGGGCGGATGCTGGTCGAGCTCGCCGGCGATCCGGTCCGTGACGAGAGCTACGAGGCGCTGGCGGAGGGGGCGCGCGCGCTCGCCGCGCGCGGCGCCGCCGGGCAGGTCCTCGTCAGCGCGGACGCGCAGCGCGCGCTCACGGGGCTCTTCAAGTCCGCACGCCTCGACGAGAGCGCGGACTCGCCCTCCGTCGTGCAGGAGGAGCGGAGCCTCGCCGACGCGTCGGGCAAGTTCATCGGCCGGGGCCGGCGCCG
>JAEZBP010000153.1 GCA_023427125.1 Pseudomonadota bacterium
ATCGCGGGGCGATGGGGCCCTGTCGACCGACGGCATCGCTGCGCGATGCCTGGTCTCCTTTGTTGGCTGGAGGGGCTGTGGGCCCGCCGCGTCGCGCCGGTGGGTCTCCTCTGCGTCGTCTTGGCGGCGCTCTGCGCTCTCGGGTGCGAGGCTGGGCACATCGGCGTGACGAGGGACGGCGGCGTGACGCGAGACGGCGCCGTGTCGTGCGTGGTGGGGGAGGGCTCTCTCGGTGAGGCGTGCACCTGCGACGAGGGCTGCGGGGTGAGCGCGCCGCGCTGCACGCGCGACCGGCTCCTCGAGCCCGAGGGCGCGTCCTACTGCACGCTCGGCTGCGCGGCCGATCCGGCGAGCTGCCCGCTCGGCTACGAATGCACCGAGGGCGCCTCGTCGGGTGGCGCGCCGTTCTGCGCGCGCTGCGCGAGCGAGACGCCGGGTGTGGTGCCGCTCGGCGAGCTCTGCCTCTGCGACGCCGACTGCGAAGGCCTGGCCTCGTGCGACGAGGGGACGTGCCGAGTGGCCGACTGTCTGGTCAGCGATCCGAGCTCGTGCCCGGAGGGCTTCGGGTGCGAGGCGGGCCCGGGCTTCGCGACCTACTGCGCGGAGTGCGTCGCGGTGGGCGGCGTGCCGGCCGCCGAGGGCCAGCCCTGCGGGTGCAGCGCGGAGTGTGAGGCGGGGCTCGTCTGCCGGCGAGGCGCGTGCAGCGCCCCCTGCGAGCTCGAGGAGGAGTGCGGCGCGCGCTCGTGCATCCACCGCACGACCGAGACCGCGAGCTGCCAGGATCCCATCCTCGACTGCATCGCGAGCGGCGGGAGCGGCCCGGGCGGGGCGTGCGACTGCAACGCCGACTGCGGCGCCGATGCGCCGATCTGCCTGCTCGGCAGCCTCGGCGACGTCGCGATCGATCGCTGCGTCCGCGGGTGCGTGCCGGACGCCGGCGACTGCCCGGCGGGCACGCAGTGCTGCGGCGCCGATCGCGTCCTCGCGCCGACCTGCCTCCCCGATGACGTCGTCGGGGCGCTCGGCACGATGATCCAGTGCGCGGGCTGACCGATCACGCGCGTCGAGGCGCGTCGATCTCGGGCTCGCCGATCTCGGGCTCGTCGATGCCGGGCTTGCCGGGCGGGCGCCGGATCTCGGGCTTCTTGCGCGGGAGCTCGCGCACCTCGGGCTTCTTCTTCGGGCGCTCGGGGATCTCCGGCTCGTCCCGCTTCCTCTCGGGATCGATCGGGATCTCCGGGCGCTCGCGCCTGCGCTCGCGAGGGTGCTTCGGCTTTGCCATCCCTCGTGAACGAGCAGCCGACGTGCCAGCGCGGCGCTGCGATGACGGAGCGAGGCGCCTCGACACGTGAGGCGCCGTCGTGAGCACCCGCACTTTTGGGCGCCGCGCGTGAGGCACCGCACGACCAACGAACGTGGCGGCCTCCTACAGTGCAGGCCGTGCTCTTGTGGGGCCCGCGCTGCGTGGCCTGGAGGTCGCTGCGCGAATGTCACTCTCCGACTCGATCCCGAACAACGTGGACCTCGGCTCCGATCGCAAGCTCCTGCGTGCGCTCGAGAAGTGGCAGCCGAGCTTCCGCAACTGGTGGATGGAGATGGGGCCGGACGGCTTTCAGCAGAACGACATCTACCTGCGCACCGCGACCAGCGTCGATCCGAAGGGGTGGGCGACCTACGACTACGTGAAGATGCCGGACTATCGCTGGGGCATCTTCCTCACGCCGCGTGAGGGTGAGCGCAGCGTGAACTTCGGTGACGTCGCGGGCACGAAGGCGTGGGACGAGGTCCCCGGCGAGCTGCGCGGGATCCTGCGCCGCATCATCGTGACCCAGGCCGACACCGAGCCGGCGAGCGTGGAGCAGCAGCGCCAGCTCGGGAAGACCGCGCCCTCGCTCTACGACCTGCGCAACCTCTTCCAGGTGAACGTGGAAGAAGGCCGCCACCTCTGGGCGATGGTGCACCTGCTCCACCAGTACTTCGGGCGCGACGGGCGCGAGGAGGCGGAGAGCCTGCTCGAGCGCCGCAGCGGCGACGCGGACAAGCCCCGCATCCTGCAGACGTTCAACGAGACCACCGACGAGTGGCTCTCGTTCTTCTGCTTCACGATGTTCACCGATCGTGACGGCAAGTACCAGCTCGCGGCGCTGAGCGAGTCGGGCTTCGATCCGCTCGCGCGGGCGACGCAGTTCATGCTCACCGAGGAGAGCTTCCACCTCTTCTGCGGCGAGACGGGCATCGAGCGGATCGTGCAGCGCAGCGCCGAGCTGACGAAGCAGGACCCGAACGGCGACGCGCGGGCGCAGGGCGGGATCGATCTGCCGACCATCCAGCGGTGGATCAACTTCTGGTTCTCGAGCGCGGTCGAGCTCTTCGGCGGCGAGATCAGCAGCAACGCGGCGGACTACTTCGCGACGGGGCTGAAGGGCCGCTATCGCGAGATGGCGAAGTACGAGGAGCACCGCGCGCTCGGCGACAGCTACGAGATGGCGGTGCCGAAGGACGGCAAGCTCGTGAGCGAGACGGTCCCGCTCCGCAACGCGCTCAACGAGGTGCTGCGCGACGAGTACGTGGCGGACTGCGAGCGCGCCGTGCGCAAGTGGAACCACGTGATCAAGAAGGCGGGGGTGAGCTTCGAGCTGGCGCTGCCGAGCCGGCGCTTCAACCGCTCGATGGGCATCTACGCCGGCATGTCGTTCGACCTCACGGGCACCCCGATCACGAGGGAGGCCTTCGAGGCGAAGCGCGCCGAGTGGCTGCCGACCGCGGAGGACCGCGCGTACGTGCGCTCGCTGATGCAGCCGGTCTACGAGCCGGGAAAGATCGCGAACTGGATCGCGCCGCCGAAGACCGGGGTCAACGGGCAGCCCTTCGAGTTCGAGTACGTGAAGCTCGCGCGTTAGCTTCGTCAGGCGCCCAGCGCGCGGGCGACGAAGTCGAGGCGGTCCTGGCCCCAGAAGAGCTCGTCGCCGACGAAGAAGCTCGGGGCGCCGAAGACGCCGCGCGCGAGCGCGCGATCGGTGCGCTGCCGCAGCTCCTCCTTGATGGCCGGATCGCTCGCGCGCTCGACCGAGGAGGCTCCGTCGAGCCCCGCTTCGTCGAGGACCTCGCGCACCACGCCGGGGTCGCTGACGTCGAGGCCGTCGACCCAGTAGGCGCGGAAGAGCGCGTGGGTGGCGGTGACGCGCGCGCGGCCGGTTGCGAGGATCGCGCGCAGCGCGAGGACGGTGCGCCGCGGGTGCTCCGCGGGCATGCGCAGCGGGACGTCGAAGCGCTCGGCCCAGCGTGCGAGGTCGAGCGCGTTGTGCCGCCGCTTGGGCTCCGAGATCGAGGCCGCGAGGTTCGACGGCACACCGAGCGCGTTGAACACGCCCCCGAGCAGGAAGGGCTCCCAGCGCACGTTCGCGTTCGCTTCCTGCGCGACGCGCTCGATCTGGGTGGAGCCGAGGTACGCGTAGGGACAGACGATGTCGTACCAGATCTCCACGTCGGGCATGGCGCGCAGCGTAGCTCGTTCCGCGTGCGCTGAGCTTGCTTGGCGCGCGCATTCACGCGCGCAGGCCGAGCTGCGCGACCCTTCCGTCGGTCGGCGCTTCCCTTCTCCGGTGTCCAGCCGAGGGTGAACGCGCCGCTCGGCGTTCCCCGAGCGAGATGGTCTTGCGACAGCCTCCACCGGCGGCGCGCAGCGACAGACAGCCACAGACGTGCAAGCCCTGCACGAGGCGGGAGCGCGCCCGGCGCGGGCGCGGCCGGCGGCACCGGCGGTCGCGAGGACGGCCCGCGCGTTGCTCCCGTCGGCGAGCACCGATGACCACCGCCCCGAAGACCGACGCCGCTCACCCCCTCGAGCCCGAGCACGC
>JAEZBP010000250.1 GCA_023427125.1 Pseudomonadota bacterium
CACACATGAACGACGGATTGCACTGCGGCGTGCTCCCACTGCAGCCCGCGTCATCGGCAGGGTCACATGCACGGCACGTCGTCCCCACACACTCGGGCGTCGTCCCACCGCAGTCGCAGTCAACCAAGCAACCCACACACATGAACGACGGATTGCACTGCGGCGTGCTCCCACTGCAGCCCGCGTCATCGGCAGGGTCACATGCACGGCACGTCGTCCCCACGCACTGCGGCGTCGTCCCACCGCAGTCGCCGTCATCCACGCAGCCCACGCAGGTCAGGGTGGTGGGATCGCATGCGGGCGCCGCCCCAGAGCAGCCGGCATCGTCATCCGGGTCACAGGCCGCGCAGTCGCCGGCGACGCACTGCTCACCGCCCGGACTGCCCGAGCACTCGGCGTCGAGCGTGCACGCGGTGCACATGTCGGAGGTGGAGTCGCAGAAGCCGCTCGAGCAGTCGCTGTCCTCGTTGCAGCCTACCCCGTCGTCGCATGCCCCGGTGCCCACTCCGTCGCACGTGGCGTTGCAGCTACCGCACGCGGCCGCGTTGTGATCGTCGCAGGCCTCGTCGCCGGCGGTGATCCCGTCGCCGCACATCGCCGCGCCGCAGTCCGAAGGCTCCCCGGTGCACGTCCAGCCAGGCTCCTCGACGCACGAGGCGGAGCAGCCGTCATCGTCGTCGATGTCGCCGTCGTCACACTCCTCGGGGCCTTCGATCACGCCGTTGCCGCAGGTGTCATCGCACACCGACGGAAGCGTGTCGTTGTTGCAGGTCCAGCCGGGCTCGACCACGCAGGACCCGCTGCAGCCGTCGCCCGGGTCAGCGTTGCCGTCGTCGCAGGTCTCGGTGTCGGTGCACAGCTCGCTGTCCCCGCACACGACCGCCGTGCCCGCTCCACTGCAGTCTGCATTGCATGCGCCGCACGCCGTCATGAAGCCGTCGTCGCACTCCTCTGTTTCCTCGCAGACGGCGCCATCGCCACAGGCCGACGCTACTCCCGCGCCGGAGCAGTCCGCGTTGCAGGTGCCGCAGGCGTCGGTGAAGCCGTCGTCGCAGGCCTCGGCGCCGACCATCATTCCGTCACCGCACACCTCCGTGCAGACGGTCGGGCTCGCCCCATCGCAATCCCAGCCAGCCTCCTCGACGCAGGCGCTGGTGCAGCCGTCATCGTCGTCGGTGTTGCCGTCGTCGCACGCCTCGCCGGCGCTGACCGTCCCGTCGCCGCACACGACGACCGGGCCGCCGTCCCCAGCATCCATTCCGCCTTCGCCGGGCTGACCGCCGCCGTCGATCTTGTCTCGATCGAAGCTGACCACGAGCGAGCAGCCGCCGCTGAGCGCGACGACCGCCGAGAGGGTGGCGAGGCTGATGATGTCCTTGCCGCTGAGAATCTTGCGAAGCGTAAGCACGCGGTCCCTCCAGAGAGATCCAGAAACCGAGAACCGAACGAGGATCGATCAGAAACGAAGCTGCGCGGACAGGCCGGCGCCGTTGGCGCCCGCCTCCGTCGCGTAGACCAGGGGCGCCCCGTCGCGGCGCACGCCGCTGGTCGCGGCCGGCGCCTCGCCGCCTCCCGAGCTGCGCTCGACGATGTAGAGGACGACCGCGGTGATCGCGGCGGCCGCCGCCACGCCGAAGCTGATGTCCGCGATCAGCGCGAAGAGCTCGCCCTGATCGGCCGTCTGGTGCGAGGGCATCGCGTCGAAGTTGCTCTGCTCGCTCAGAGCGAGGAAGCCGAAGACCGTCCCCGCGACCAAGGTCGCCGCGGCGATCCCCGCCGTGGCCCACACCGCCGCCGACGGATCGGCCGACCCGCCGGTGCCGGCCACCGGGCCGCTCTGTCCCGGCTGGAGCGGGAACTCGAGGCGCATCCCCTGCCCCGCTTGCGCCGTCAGCTCCTGGGAGCGCGACTGGTAGCCGTCGAGGCGCACCTCGATCGTGTGCGTGCCCGCAGGAACGCGGATGTCGGCCGGCGTCACGCCGTTGGCGGGCTGACCGTCCAAGAAGATCTGCGCGCCGGGTGGCGTCGACGCGACGGAGACCGTCGCCGAGGTCCGCGCGGTGAACTCGCGGATCCGTCGCTCGGAGTCGGCGCGGTCGGTCGCGTCAGGGGCCGCCGCGAGGTACTGCTGCAGCGTCTCCGCTGCGCCCGCGAGGTTGCCCTGCCGCTCCTGCGCGAGCGCGATCGCGCGGAGCACCACCGGGTTCGGCACCGCGGCGTACGCCTCGCGGAACTTCGCCTCCGCCGGCGCGAACTGCCCGGCGTCGAAGAGCGCTTGCGCCTCTCCGTAGAGCTGGCGGGCTCGAGCCTGCGCGGCCGGATCCTGCGCGTCTGCCCCGAAGGGACAGGCGATCGAGACCACGGCACCCATGACGAGGACGCCGACGAATGATCGGAGACGTCCCATCCTCCCTCCGGACTGCAGCTGCATCGGGGCGAACATTACGCGCCGCGGCATCCTTGCGTCAATAGACGGATCACGGCGAGAGCGCGGCTCACTCTCCGGCGGGCGCATCACCTGCGGCGACCGCCGCTGCGTAGCGGCCGCGGACGTATGCTTCGGCCGTGTCCAGGGGGCGCCGGAGCGCGGACGCGGTCGCCTCGAGCACGAGCATCTGGGCGTCCAGCACACGGACGAGCCGGACGCGCTCGAGCTCGAACTGCTCGCTGTGCCGCTCGACCTCCGAGGTCAGATCGGCCAGCCGCCCCTCGAGCTCGTCGCACTTCTGCCCTGCGGTCCGCAGCTCCTGCTCGACCGCCGCGAGCTCCCAGAGGAGCGCGTCGGACTCGCCCTCCGTCCCGACCCCGCGGCGCAGCTTGATCCGCGCGGCCTCCCGCTGCGTGCGCAGGCTGTTGCGCCGCGCGGCGAGCGCCTCGAGCTCGCCCCGCTCCTCCGAGAGCCGCGAGGCCACCTGATCGAGCGCGCGGCCGAGGGTCGATCGGAAGTCCCGCGCCCTCTCGTGCAGCGCCTCGACCGCCTCCTGGTACGCCTGAGCGCTCGAGACGGCGGCCTCGAGATCGTCGATGCTCCGCTCCGCGAGCGCCATCGCCTGGGTCACCTCGGCCGGCGCCGGCTCCGTCGCCGCGAGCTCGTCGAGGTGCTCCTGGATCGCGTCGAAGCGCAGCCGCCAGCGGCGGGCACCGAGCAGCCCCTCGCGGTTGCGATGGAGCGGCGTCGGCGTCCCCGTCACGCTCGCCTCGAGCACCTCGGGCTCCAGCGGTCCGTCGAGCGCCGGCGGGTCCGGGATGGAGGGCGCCTCCGCGGCGGGCTCGACCGGCTCGAAGCCCGCCGCACTCGAGGGCGGCGAGAGCGCGCTCGCGATCCCGCGGATGAGCCCCTCGGCGAGGGTGGAGCGGTCCTGCTCCCGCTCGGTGTCGCGCGGCACGCGCGCCGCCGACGCCTCCCGCTCGTTCAGCCCACCCCAGCTCTCGATGGGGCCGAGCCGCTCGCGCACCGAGCGCAGCTCGGCCTTGAAGTGGAAGGCGTCGCGGAAGCGCTGCGCCGGATCCTTCGCGAGCGCGCGCAGGATGAGCTGCTCGACCGGCGGCTCGACGGTCGGCAGGCGCAGGCTCGGCAGGACCGGCGGCTCGGTCACGTGCTTGACCAGCAGATCGCCCGGGTACTCGTAGTCGAAGGGCAGCGCCCCGGTGACCATCTCGTAGAGGATGCAGCCGAGCGAGTAAAGATCGGCGCGCCCGTCGATCTCGGTCGACTGGATGTACTCCGGCGCGATGTAGCCAGGGGTGCCGAAGATCTGCTGGCTGCCGGTCAGCGACGGCGCGTCCATGATCTTCGCGATGCCGAAGTCGAGGAGCTTCACGGAGTCGCGCCGCTCCTTGCGCTGCACGAGGAGGATGTTCTCCGGCTTGAGGTCGCGGTGGATGACGCCCATCTGGTGCGCGCGAGCGAGCGCGCTCAGGCACTGCTCGGCGACGTCGAGGGCGCGGAGCGCGCCGAAGGGGCCCTGCGCCATGTACTGGAGCAGCGGCTCCCCAGGCACGTACTCCATGACGAGGTAGACGAGGCCGTCCTCGGTCTCGCCGAAGTCGGTGATCTCCACGATGTTGTCGTGGTTGATGCGATTGACGGCGCGCGCCTCACGCAGGAAGCGATCGCGCTGCACGGGCTCGCGGGCGAGGTCGCGCCGGAGCGTCTTGATCGCCATCAGCCGATCGATCAGCACGTGGCGGGCGAGGTAGACGCTCGACATTCCGCCAGACCCGAGGCGCTGGATGAGCCGGAAGCGACCGCCCACGGTCTTGCCGATCAGCGGATCGAGGACCTCGCGGAGCGCCGTGCCGTCCCGCGGGCAAGCGCCCACGTCGTCCGGATAGAGCTCGGCGCAGCGCGGGCAGGCCTTCATCGCCCGGCCAGCCTACCCGGCGGAGACAGCCTCGGAAATGGCGAAGTTGCGGGTCAGCTCGCGTCGCCCGCGTCGCTGCCGGCGTCCTCGACCGTCCCCGCGTCGGTGCCGGCGTCCATGGGCGGCTCGCCGCCGTCGGTGGCGGCGTCGGATGCGGCTGCGTCGGATGGGGCCGCGTCGGTCGGGCCCGCGTCCCTCGGGCCGGCATCGGGCGAGGGG
>JAEZBP010000397.1 GCA_023427125.1 Pseudomonadota bacterium
CGCCCGGTCCGCTCCTGAAGCGGCTCGAGGTAGATCCCCAAGACACGATCCGCACCGGCCGAAGCGATCGCCGCGCGCAGCGCCGCGTCGAGCGAGCCCGGCCGGCCGTCGAGCATTCGCGGCAGCCCCATCGATGCGGACGGAGCCGGGAGCCGAGCCGAAGGCGAGGCCCCGGCCCCAAGAGTCAGAGGGAGCGAAGAGCGTCGCCGAGCGCCGCGGCGTCCGACGCGGCCCGATCGAGCGCCGGCGCGATCGCGACCCGCCCGCCCGGATACGCGCGCACCCGGATCCCGCGAGAGCGCAGCCCATCCACGATCGACGAAGCGCGATCCCCGAGAGCGAGAACCCGATAGAGCCCGACCCCGGAAGAAGAGAAGCCAGCCAGCGCAGAGTCGAGCGCAGCGGAGCCCAAGGAGACATCCACCGAGCGAGCCGCCCGCAGCTGATGATGCATCTGCACCAGGCTCAGCTCGTCGCCGTCCCAGGTGCTCACCAGCGTCAGCGGCGCCGCCACGTGCCAAGGCGTCGTCGTGTGCACGAAGCCGAGCTGCCCGCCCGTCCACCAGATCGTCAGATCCGGAACGAACACATCCGAGGCAATCGCGCTCGCCGCGAACGCCCCCTGCCCCGAGCGGTAGTAAGCGCCAGCCGTGTCCACCAGCACCACCGGCACCCCGGTCTCCGCGCGAAGCGAAGCGAGCGCGGCCCAGAGCTCCGGAGGCACCACCCGCCCGGTCCGCTCCTGAAGCGGCTCGAGGTAGATCCCCAAGACACGATCCGCACCGGCCGAAGCGATCGCCGCGCGCAGCGCCGCGATCGACTCCGCGACGCCGTTGGCGGGGTGCGGGACCCGCGGCCAGTCGAAGTGCGCCGGCCCCTGCCGGTGAACCGACGGATCGCTGATCGAGCGCGCGCACGCCGTCGTGTGCCCGACGTACCCGCCCTCGAACCCGATCACGACCTGCGCCTCCTTGCGATGCCAGCGCAGGACCCGCACCGACTTGTCGACCGTCTCGTCGCGGCCCGAGCACAGATACGCGTGCGGATGAAGCGGCGTCAGCGCCGCCACCCACTCGGTCGCCCGCACCACCGCCGGCGTCAGGTAGTTCAAGATCGTGAGCTTGTTGACGGCAGGACCATAGAGACCGCCCGCCTCGTGCAGCGCCGAGAGCGAGCGCGGCGGCGACGCGAACGGACGCGCGAGCCCGCTCGCGAGATCGACCACCGACGAAGAAACCGGGGCGACGGGCTCGGGCAGGAAGCGCCCGAGCGGCTGCCGGTAGTAGCGCGCCACCGCAGAGCCCTCGTACTGCCCCGTCAGCTCGAAGACCGTGTAGGCGCCGAGCGCGTCGTTGAGCCGGCTCATCGCGCCCGCCTCCGGCAGCCGGTTACGACCCGACACGTGCCGGTAGCGCGGCCGGCCCTCGCGCTGCATCGACGCGGCCTCCCTCAGCTGCGCGAGCTTGAGCGCCCGGCCGATGCCCTGCCCGTGGAGCGACGGATCGACCGTGACCGCGATCGAGTAGAGCGTCTCGTCCTTCTCGCGCAGCGGATCGCGATCGGGCCCCTCGACGTCGAGCACCTCGGAGAGCGGCGCCGCGAGCGCGGATCCGACCAGCTCGCCGTCCGGCGTCTCGGCGACGATCGCCACGCCGCCCGGCACGAACGCCTTGCGGAGGTGGCTCTCCTCGTCGCGCCGCGCCGGCTCGTAGGCGCGCGCCTCGAGCTCCATGATCGGCCCGATCAGCGCGTCGGCCTCCGACCCGTCGGCGACGCGGAGCCGGTAGTCCGCCGGCGCCTTCTCGGGCCGCGCGGGGATCGGGAAGTCCTCCCACGCCGGCGGCTTCTTGCCCGGGTGCGCCTCGAGCCACGCCATCGACCGGTGGATCGACTCGAAGAGCAGGTCGATCGCCGCTTCGTCGAAGCTCGAGTTGAGCCGGTAGCGGATCGTGCGGCTGCCCGCGCCGAAGACGATCGCGCCGCGCCAGAAGCGCTGCTCGAGGTAGGCGCCCATCTCCGCGCCGTCCCTCACCTCGAACGCGAGTGCGTAGCCCGTCGCCCGCGGGTTCTCGATGCGGTGCCCCCAGCGCCGCTCCACCTCGGGGAGGCGCGCCTTCACGAGCGCCTCGACCCGCTTGGCGTGCCGCACGTCGGCGCCGAGCTCCGCGTGAAGGCGGCCGCGCGCGATCGATCCCACGAAGGCGTGGGTCGGCTCCGGATCGTCGAAGCGGCTCATGCACACGCCCACCTGCGCGCGCTTGGCGAAGACCACGCAGTCGGGGTGATCGGGCTTTCCGTCCTTGTCGACGAGGCCGAAGCGCTGGTGCCAGAGGAAGGTGCCGCCGAGGCCGAAGCCGCACTGCACCTCGTCGAGGATCAGCGAGACGTTCATCGCCCGCGTCAGGAGGCGCAGCGCCCGATAGAAGCGCGCGGTGGCGTAGCGATCGCCGCCCTCGCTCTGCATCGGCTCGACGTCGACCGCGAAGTAGGTGCCGCCCGCGATCGTGCGCGCGACGTAGAGGAGGCTCCGGACCTCGGCGCGAAGGAGCGGATCGTCGCTCTCTCCGAATTGCGCCTCGAGCGAGGCCACGTCGCCCTGCCCGCACACCTCGAGCAAGCCCGCCGGCGCCTCGGGCTCGAGGCCCGGCTTGGCCCACACCGGGAAGGGCGCGAAGTCCACCTCGTAGCCGGCGATCTCGAAGGGCACCCGCTTGCTCGGGTTGTGGCTCGCGTACAAGGCGAGGAGCGTGCGGCCGTGGAAGCTCCCCTCGAACGCGAGGAGCTTCTTGGCATCTTCGGACGGCGCGTTCGCGCGGCAGAGCGCGTAGGCCTTCTCGTTGGCCTCGGCGCCCGAGCTGGCGAAGCACACCGTCGGGAAGCCGGGCACGAGCTCGCGGAGCGCGGCGGCGTAGGCGAGGGCCTCGGGCTGATCGCCGCGCGTGATGTCGGCGCTCCCGAGCGCGCTCTGTGAGAGCTCGCCCTCGACGAACGCGCGCACCACCCGGTCGGGCGCGAAGCCGGCCGGGATGGTCGCGGTCTGGCTCATCGCGTCGAGCACCGCGAGCGGCGAATCGTCGACCGACACGTACCAGGGCCCCGAGCTGCGCAGGTGATCGAAGACGGCCGGCTTCTTCTCGCGCACGTAGCGATCGCCGGCGTAGAAGCGCGAGAGCAGCGCGCTCGAGGTCGGCAGCGCGCCGCCGGCCGGCAGGCTCACCTCGCGCACCCGCGGCGTGTCGAGGAGCGAGCGCGCGGTCTCCTCGGCCTCCTCCTTCTGATGCCGCTGCTCGAGCCGATCCAGATCGGTGGGCGGCAGGTGAGGGACGATCTTCGCGTGGCGCGCGAAGCCGCCGCCGTCGTTTCGGATGTGGGCGAGCGGGTAGGCGAGGTTGCGGTGGGCCCAGGCCCCCGCCGGCCGATGGTTGCCGCTGTGCTTGATGCCGCCGAAGGGGAGGCGCGGGCTCGCCTGGTTGGTGCTGCGGTTGAGGTTGAGGATGCCGACCTCGACCTCCCGCAGGTACCGCGCGAAGGCGGCCTCGTCCTCGGTGAAGACGGCGTGCGCGAAGCCGTACTCCGAGGCGTTGAGCGTGGCGATGGCCTCCTCGTCGTCCTCGAAGGTCTCGACGCCCATGTCGGGGCCGAAGAGCTCGACGTCGGTGTAGCCGGCGAGCTGATGCACGCCGTCGGGCAGCCGGTGTATCGAAGGTGTTACGAACGCGCCCTCGCCGGCCCGGGCCTCGAGCACCGCCTCGGCGCCGGCCACCCTGGCGTGGGCGAGCGCGCCGAGGAAGCGGTCGCGCGCCCCGATCGTCGCCATCGGCCCGGCGAAGCAGGCGGGGTCCTCGGGATCGCCGAAGCGGAGCGCGCGCAGCGCCTTGGCGAGCGCGTCGATGAGCTCATCGGCGCGGCTCCGGTGGACGAGGAGCCGATCGGCGCAGGTGCAGCGCTGGCCGGTGGTCAGATACCCGCTCGTCACGATCTCGTGCACGGCGACCCGCAGGTCGGCGTCCTCGCGCACGACGCACGCGTTCTTGCCGCCCATCTCGAGCGCGAGCAGCACCTCGGGCCGATCGACGAGCGCCTCCGTGATACGCCGGCCCGTCGCCCACGAGCCGGTGAAGGCGAGCGCGCGCAGGTGGGGATCGGCCGTGAGGGCGGCGCCGACCGCGCCCGTCCCCTGCACCACGTTGAGCACGCCGGGCGGCAGCGCCTCGAGGGCGGCCTCCGCGTAGCGCTGGCCGGCGAGCGGGGTCACCTCACTCGGCTTCATCACCACCGTGTTCCCGAGCATCAGCGCCGGGATCACGTGCGCATGACAGAGGTGGAGCGGGAAATTGAAAGGCCCGATCACCCCCACCACCCCGTGCGGATGGTAGCGAAGATGCTCCTGTGGAAAACCGGGCACCGGCCCCTCGCGCAGATCGCCGCGGATCGCGGCCTCGACGAGCGCGAAGCGCCCGAGCAGCGAGTCGATCTCGATTCCTGCTTCGGAGCGGAGCTTGCCCATCTCGAGCGAGATCGCCTCGGCGAGCGAGTCCTTGCGGGCGGCGATCGCCGCGCGGAAGCGCGCGAGGGCGGCGAGCCGCTCGCTCATGCTCAGGCCCGACCATGCGGGCGCGGCGTGCGCGGCGGCCTCACACGCGGCGCGCACCCTCGGCGGCGAGCTGCCGGCGGTCAGCACCACCGCCCCACCACGAGCAGGGTTACGGCTCTGGAAGAGCTCGCCCTCCGGCGGGAGGAACGCCCCTCCGATCAGATCTCCGCGTGCGTCCATATGCGGCCGTTTCTAGCAGGTCCGCTAGGGAAGTCGCGGCGGTGTTGGCTGGTGCGCGCGCTGTGTTTGCTTGGGCGCGCGCTTCGCGAGCGCGCGGGCCGAGCTCGCGGGTTCGGCGGGAGTGCGCGGTTCCAGACCGTTGCTTCGCGTCGAGCGGCTACTC
>JAEZBP010000409.1 GCA_023427125.1 Pseudomonadota bacterium
GTCCAGCACTCCGTCGCCGCTCAGCGCGACGCCCTCGCGCAGGACGCCGTCGATGCACGGGAGGGGCGTACCGCCGGGGCTCGCGCAGAGCGCGGCCGGCGCCTGCCAGCGCACGTCGTAGCGCCCCGGCCACACGTAGAGGTCGTACGCCGCAGGGCCGCTGCTGCCGAGCTCGTCCGACACGCGGCCCTCGTCCTCGGCCACGAGCGCGACGGCGCCGCGCGATCCGGTCGCGTCCGGGAACCCCGCCCCCGCGAGGGTGCCCGCGCCCCGCACCCGCACCGAAGGCAGATCGACGTCGAGCACGCCGTCGGCCGAGAGCTCGAGCCCCGCGCGGAGCTCACCGCCGTTGCAGGGCAGCTCGCCGGTGCCGCAGGCCGGCGGCGCGTAGCGCACGTCGTAGCGCCCGCTCAGCAAGTGCACGTCGTACCTCGACGCCCCCGAGGACGAGATCGGCGCCGCCAGCTGCCCCGCCTCCGACCCGAAGACGATGGAGCCGCGCGAGCCCTCCGGCAGCGCCGCGCCGCGGAGCGTGACCTGGCCCTGCACCCGGACCGCGCGCACGTCGAGATCGAGCACCCCGTCCGACGTCAGGCTCACGTCTTCGCGCAGCGGGCCCGAGTTGAACGGGATGGCCGGCCGCGCCGGATCGCTAGAGAGGGAGGGGTTGCCCGCGAAGAGCACGTCGTAGCGCCCCGGCGCGAGGGCGACCGCGTAGCTCGCGGCGCCGCTCGAGCCGAGCGCGAGGCTCACGGCGCCGCCGTCCTCGTGCACGAAGATGATCGCCCCGCGCGAGCCGGTCGCGTCGGGCATCGGCGCGCCCCCGAGCGTCACGTTCCCCCGCACCTCGATGCGCGGCAGGTCCACGTCGAGCACCCCATCGCTCTCGAGGAGGATGCCCTGGCACTGCGACAGATCCGGCCCGCCATCGGCGGGCCCGCCGTCTCGCGGAGAGCCGCCGCCGTCGGCCGGCGGCAGCCCGCCATCGACGCCGCTCCCGGGCCCGCGGCCATCGCAGGCGGCGAGGAGCAGGACGGCGAGCGCGACCCACCGAAGCTCAAAGCCCATAAGACGCTCCGGTCTGATAGCAGATGTAGGTGTCGGTGTATCGGCAGATGCCGTCTGCGCGGCACGTGCACGACGGGTTGAAGTCGCCGTAGGAGTCCACCGAGCCGCTGCAGTCCGTGTCGGTCGTGCAGGGGTCCGCGCACAGGTTCACGCGATAGGTCCCGGGCACGGAGGGGTTGGTGGTGAAGGGCGTGCACTTCTGACCGGGCGCGCAGTCCGAGTCGTTCGTGCAGCTCTGCCGGCAGCGGCGGGCCGAGGCGGTCAGGCTGGATCGGAAGCAGCTGAACTCCTGGCCCGGCGCCGACGCGCAGTCCCAGCCGTAGCAGTTGGGCTGGCAGTGCCAGTTGCAGTGCGACGAGGAGCCGCACGTGTTCGGGACGCACGCCTGGCCCACCGGGCAGCGCGAGGTGATGCCGGCGTAGTAGCCGTCAGGCCCACAGCCCTCGTGGCATTGAGACGAGGCGTCGCAGTAGGTGTTGAGGGGGCAGTCTTCGTGCGTGCGGCAGCCGTCACGGCACTGCCCGCTCGTGTCATCGCAGATGCGCCCGTCGCCGCAGCCGGCGTCGTCGCGGCAGCCCACCTCGCACATGTCGCCCGCGCCGCAGACCTGCTCGAGCGCGCAGTCCTCGTCGACCCGGCAGCCGCCGCGGCAGACGCTCGCGCTCAGATCGCAGATCGCGCCCGTGCCCGAGCAGTCGGTGTCCGCGCGGCAGCCGGCGCGGCAGAGCGTCGCCTCGCAGATCTGCCCGGCGCCGCACTGCGCGTCGCCCCGGCAGCCGGCGCGGCAGCTGAGCGCGTCGCAGATCTGGCCCGCGGCGCACTGCTCGTCCGCGCGGCAGCCCGAGCGGCAGACGAGGTCCTCGCAGATGCGCCCGGAGCCGCACTGCGCGTCCTCGCGGCAGCCCTCGCGGCACTCCCGCGCGTCCGCGAAGCAGATGCGCCCGGTCGTGCAGTCCGTGTCGTCGAGGCAGCCCCGCACGCACGAGTTGGAGGACAGATCGCAGAACGTCTCGGGCGGGCAAGGGCACTCCGCCGGCACGTCGACGCAGGCGCCGGAGACGCACACCTGATCGGCGCGGCACGCGTCGCAGTCGTCGGTCATGTCGGGACCCCCGCCGTCGCGCGGCGGCGTGGTGCCTCCGTCGATCCCGGTCGAGGGGCCGCTGTCCCGACCCGGTGGGCTGACGGTTCGACCGTCGTCACAGGCGACCAACGAACAGGCGATGGCGGCGCAGAGGCAAGCTGCGAAGACACGACGCATGAAGAGACTCCCGTCCAGGTTACGGGCTCTTACGTGACAGGGGAGCCGTTCTTCCCCCCGGCCGCGGCGGCGCCCGGCGATCGCTGCGCTCGGGGACCGTGGCCCGGCCCGCTTGCCCGCAGCGCGCGCGGCGGCGACCGCCTCCTACGCCTGCACCGCGTCGCGCACCGCGCGAACGTCTCGGCGAGCAGAACGCGCTCGCCCAGCGCGTCGCGCAGCTCGTCGCTCGGTACGTCGGTGGGCTGCCGTGCGTCTGCCCGGGAGTGTGGCGAGATACAACAGGTGGCGCCACTTCGGTACCGGCCGGAGGTCGATCGTACAGCTGCGCTGGACCGCTACACCCGACTTTCTGCGCCTCGAGTCGCAGGAAAGGCGGTGGAGCAACGGTTTGCGCGAGGCTCACTGTGCAAGTTTGGCGCACCCGCACCGCCTCACCGTGAGACTCAGCCGGATGCGAGGCGTTCGGGGAACGGCTCTCGCGGGGCTCAGTCGCGTCGAAGGCGATGGGGCATCGGTCTGCGCGGGGCTCGGCCTGCAAACTTGGCGCACCGACATCGGCTTGGATCCGCCCGAGTGGCGCGCGAGGCGATGGTGGATCGCCTCGCATCGCGTTCAGCCGGACGTGGAGCGGGCAAGACCCGCCGGATCTCAGGCGTTTTCCTCCTGCTCGCCGTCCTCGCCCGTGTCGCCGCCGCCGGTGACCACATTCTGGACGCCCTCGAGCTCCTCGCCCGTCTCCGGGTCCACGTCGACGTCCGGGGCGTTCTTGCGCTTGCGGCGCTCGGCGACCCGCGCGTTGGCGTCGCGGATCGGCGCGAGCAGCGCCTCGCGGGCGGCCACCGCCTCCGGCTCCTTGCCCCAGAACTCCGACTTGATCGTGGCGACGATCCCGCAGAGGTTCTCGTGGGCCTCGAGCCGCGCCGCGCTGATCGTCTCGAAGCGGACCTGGCCGCCGGCGACCGGCTGGTTGAGCTCGATCTGGAAGAGCGGCGCGAGCCGCGCGAGCTCGGGCACGTGGTTCGCGATGTTGAGCGTCTTCATGTCCGCCTCCGAGAGCGTCGCGAAGTCCTCGTTCATCTCCTGGATGATGGCGAGCGCGTCCTCGAACTCGGCCTGGGTGATGCCCTCGGCGCCCTCCGGGAAGTAATGGGCCAGGAAGTTCCGGATGAGGATCGCGCGGTCGCTCCCCGGCGGGCACGGGATCAACGCCTCCTGGACCGTGCGGTAAATGGAGCCGATCAGCCGGTCGAGCTGCGCGTCAATCTCCGCGGCACGGCCGCGAGCCTTCGACTTGTTGCCCCGCGCGCGGCGCCAGTCGCCCTCCAGCTTGCGCAGCTCGCGCTCGAAGAGGAGCGCCTGCTCCAGCCGCTCGATGAGCCGGGCGTTCCCCAGCCCGGCCGCGATCGTGGCCAGCGTCTGAAGAACGAAGAGCCGCCTCCCGTTCGAGAAGCGGAGCAGCGAGAAGAACTCGTAGATCGCCGCCATGAGCATGGACATGTCCCCTTTCCCTCGAGGTGAGCCTCGAGGACGTCGTTCGTCGTTGTCGATCGCATCTTCCGATGACGACAACCCATCTCGAACGAAACGACACGTCGAGAACGGCTGGCTTGCCCCATCGCCACAGCCCCTGTGGTGTCTCCAACGATGGGCGATGGGTTCCGCCGATGTCAAACACAAAACGACACGGGCTCGAAAAAAGTCGCCGCCACGCCCCGCGTCCGGAGCGCACGCCACGTCGCGTTGCGCGAAGGGATCTGGAACGCGCTCGGATCCTCCTGTCCCGTTCGCCCTGAGCGCGTAGTCGCAGGCTGCGCAGTCGAAGGGCCTCGGCCGCGCGGCCTTCGACTCGGCGCTGGCGCGCCGGCTCAGGCCGAACGGACTGGCAGGGTGCTCCGAGCGCGATCCAGACCCGCGCGAAGCCGCCGTCGCTAGAGCTTCAGCCAGACCTTCACGGGGCAGTGATCGGAGATGTTGTTGCGCCAGCTCTCGATCACCTCCGCGTAGCGCGGGAAGTCGAAGTCCACCTTGCTCGGCGCGGGCGCGCCGGCGGGGACGGGCGTGACCCCGTCGTCGTCGACGGAGATCACGTTCGCCTGCCTCGGCAGCACCTCCCCGCTCGCGTTGAGATCGCGGTAGGCGAGCCCCATCCGCTCGATGTGCGGCGTGTACTTGCTGTCGCTCAGGACGGCGGCGTCGACCGCGTCGCGCAGCGCGCGCGAGCCGAGCACGTAGTCGATCTGCGTCGCCTGGTTTCTGCTGCGCCACCAGTACGTCCACCGGTCGTCGAACGGGCGGTGCGCGCTCACGACGTCGAAGAGCCGCGGCGAGCTCAGCAGCGGCGCGACCCACGGGCTCAGCGGCGTGTCGTTGAAGTCGCCGACCACGGCGTAGAGGCTCTCGGTGTCGTTGGCCGGCAAGCGCGCGTGCACGATCTCGCGGACGGCCTGGGCCTGCGCCTTCCGGCGCTGATGCCCGGCGAGCCGCTTCGCCTCGAGGTCGGCCTGCGACTCGCCGGCCTCCTTGCGCGCGAACTTCGACTTCAGGTGGTTGAGGAAGAGGAAGAGGTTGCGCTTGCCCGGGATGTCGACCTCCACCTCCAGGCAGGCGCGCGAGAACACCCACGTCCCATCGGGCTCGCGGTCATCGATGTGGCTGCGCGCGCCCACGATGGGGAAGCGCGAGAGCACCCCCACGTCGATGTTGCGCGGGTCGTACCCGTCGATGAGCAGCGAGTACCGATAGTGCCCGCCGAGGTGCTCCTGGTTGAAGAGCCGGATCGCGTGGATGTTCTCGACCTCCTGGAAGCAGAGCACGTCGGGCAGCTTCCCATCGGGCGCCTTGAGCGCGCGCGCCGCCAGCTCCCGCCGGGTCCCATCCCAGATGACGAACTGCTCCTTCCCGTACCTGCCGAAGCTCAGCCCCGGCAGATACCCGAGCCGCGCCTCGGTCCCCGCGACGATCGCCGCCGCGTTCTGCTCCCCACCCGGGTAGGCCCGCGCGAACTTGTACCGAAGATAGAAGTTGTTGGCGTTGAAGGTCGCAATCGAGACGAGCGCCATGCCGGCCCCCCTTTCGTGTGGGGCGAGCATCGCATGAACGGCGGGCGGCTGTCAGCCGCCTCGGTGCGCTCGAACAGTCGGTGATCACCCCCGTGGCGAGCGGTCGCCCACGCCTTCCGGCTCGGGCGGACTACGCCTTCGTCCAGCACCCTTCGCTCTCAGCGTCGTAGAAATCGATCCTCACCTCCTCCCCTAGGCAGTCTCGCAGGATGCCCCGGGCAGTATCGCATTGTGCGGCATGTTTGATCGTGCCACCTTTCGTGAAAATCGACACTGCGACCCGGGCCGGACGTGCACGTCCCACGGCGCGCAGGATATGAACATCGTTGTACTCGCCTTTGAACCCGAGACCGTGAAGCACAACAGATGCCCCGCAATTCGATAACACCTCAGAGTAGACCGTTGAGAGATACGGACTGCGACGAATCGCGCTACGCTTCTGCTCACTCATCCCTTCGGCAACAAAAAGCGGGATATCGTCCCCGCTGGCCCATGCCGCCGTGACTTGATCGATAAGACTCTGCGCCGCATACAAGCCTCTACCGCGTGCGGAAAGCTTACGCTCCGACCCGTCTACGTTCGTGGTGAGCATCAGGTGGCCATGCGGGTAGAACACGAGTGTTGCATCCGGTCCGCCGTCACGGGACTCATGATAACTCTCCCACACATCATGCTGGAAAACACCTGAGCGGAAGCAGTCCTTGAACACATTTCGACCAACCAGCTCGTTATGCCGCAACACAGCCCAGTACACGACAAGATCGTAGCTCAGCGAGAAGACCTTCCTAAACCTGCTGAGCCAGCGTCCGATGGGCTCGAGTGCGTTCTCGGCATCAGTGTAGTCGCAGTGCACCGACCGAACTGCTTGCACGAGCGCATTGCGAACGTTCCTGTACGCAGCGGACGCATGGGTGCGCCTATCACCGAAGACTTTGTTGACCAGCGCAGCGTGCCATAGCACACGCAGTACATACTCGAAGTCCACGGTGTCCAGATGCTCGAAGAGCTTTTCGAGCTCCGTAGACACGCTCTCGATTCTCCTGGCTTCCTCAAGGAGCGAGGAGTACCCAAAGCTGGGTGAAACGGCCATGCTGGCACCGTTTCCGAGGATGCATGCATCGTACTCGTGATCCAGCTCCTCCCACCGCTTCAGGCGCTTGGTCATCGGGTAGTCCTTGCAATTCAGGCTGCGCGGCCGTAGCGGTCGTAGACGTGGTCGAAGACTGCGTCGGTCTTCGACTTGTAGACCTCGGGCGTGTATGCGCGGGGGG
>JAEZBP010000415.1 GCA_023427125.1 Pseudomonadota bacterium
CGCCTGCGCTGGCCGGCGCCTCGCACTCGACGGCCACGCGGCGATCGGAGGTCGGCGACCAGCCGCCGCCGAGCGCCTGGACGGTGCCGCTGCCGCCGGTCCACGTGATCGCGAGGTCGCTCGCGCGCGGGACCTCCGTGGCGGTCGGCGCGGTGAGGGTCGCGAGCGTCGGAGCCTCGACCTCGACCGTGAACGCCGGGAGATCGCCTCCGGTCGCGGTGAAGGTGATCGTCCCTCCGGCGGCCGGATCCCAGTAGCACTCGCCGCTGGCCAGCGCGCAGTACTCCTCGGTCGCCGCGATCGTGCAGGCCGACTCGCCGCTCACCGTGATGTCTCCGGGCCGGAGGCCGACGAGCATCGGGAGCGGATCCTCGCCGAGCCGCACGCAGGTCTCGATCTCGCACGCCCCCACGGTCCGCCGCTCGCAGTCGAGGCGCGCCTCGACCGGCCCATGATCAGCGAAGAACGCGCCGTTCGTCACGAACCCGGTGGGGCTCTGGTAGGCGTAGACGCTGCCGCGCTTGGCCGAAGGCGGCGGGCCCGCGTCGCTCGGCGGCTGACCCGCGTCGCTCGGAGGTTGACCGGCGTCGCGCTCCCCACCGGCGTCCGCCAGCTCGCCGGCGTCGCGATCGACCACGCCGGCGTCGGTCTCGGCCGGGACACCGCAGCCGAGGAGGGAGAGCATCAAGGGGACGATGAGCTTTCGCATGATGAAGGCCTCGAGTGATTGTGGAGACGATGCGCGCCGGCCTCAGCACGCGCCGCACCCACTCGGCGATCGCTCTCTGCAGGCCGGCGCGGTCCGTCCGTGCGGTCCGGGCCTTCACACTGTGCCCCGGGGATCACGGCCTCGGGCGCGCGACGACACGCTTGGGCGGCCTCGGACGCGAGGCTCGCATCACCCGAGTCGATCCAGCCGCGATCGGCGGATCCTGAGCTGCAAAGAGCGCAAGAAAGGGCGACTCGGCCGCCGGCGTGCTTCGACTGCGCCATCGCCTTCGGCGATGGCTCGCTCAGCACGAACGGTTGCCGATCATTTGGATGTGCGCGACGAGAACCCTGACGGGTCTCGCGGGCGGGACAGGCCGTCGCGCTCCGCGATCCCCCTCAGGGTTTCCGCCCGGCAGATCTAGCCGGGCACCGAAACGGACCGAGCGGCTACCCGATCATGCGAGCGTCGGCGAGCGCGAGGGCGGCGTCGATCGCCGCGAGCGCCTCGTCGAGCTGCTCCTCGGTGATGATGAGCGGCGGCGCGATCACGAGGTGCGAGATCCAGCCCATGCCGTAGACGCCGCGCTTCATCAGATCAGCGACGACCTCGTCGATCACCATCGGGCGGCGCTCGACCTTGTCCTTGGCGGTGTTGAAGGGCTCCCTGGTCTGGCGGTCCTTCACGAGCTCGATCGCCCAGAAGAGGCCCATGCCGCGCACGTCGCCGATCGACGGATGCTCGTCCTTGAGCGCGCGCAGCTTCGCGCCGAGCTTCTCGCCCATGTCACGCGACCGCTCGATCAGGTTCAGGCGGCGGTACTCGTCGATCGCCGCGATCGCCGGCGCCATCGTCAGCGGGTGCGCCTCGTAGGTGTGGCCGTGCGCGAAGAAGTGGTCCTCGAAGTGATCGGCGATCTTGCGCGTGGTGCCGCACACGCCGAGCGGGGCCATCGCGTTGGTGATGCCCTTGGCCGTCACCAGGATGTCCGGCTCGATGCCCCAGTGCTCCGACGCGAACCAGGTGCCGGTGCGGCCCCAGCCGGTCATCACCTCGTCGATGATCAAGAGGACGCCGCGGTCGCGGCAGATCTGCTGGAGCTTCGGCAGATAGTCGTTCGGCGGGACGAGCACGCCGTTGGTGCCGACGATCGGCTCGACGAGGACGGCGGCGACGTCGTTCTCGCGGTCGATCATGTAGGCGATGTAGTCGGCGCAGGCGGTCGCGCACTCGGGCTGCTTCGCGTTGAAGGGGCAGCGGTAGCAGTTGGCCTCCGGCGCGTGCAGCACCCAGGGCACCACGCCGCTCGGCTCCGAGAACCAGCGCCGGAAGTCGCCGGTCGCCGCCACCGACGCGGCCGTCGAGCCGTGGTAGCTCGTGTAGCGCGCGATGATCTTGTGGCGGCCGGTGTACATGCGCGCGATCTTGATCGCGGTCTCGTTCGCCTCGGTGCCGCTCGTCGCGTAGAAGAACTTCTCGATGCCCTTGGGCACGACCTCGAGCAGCTTCTCGGAGAGGTCTGCGCGCACGTCGCAGGTGAAGCCGGGCGAGATGAACGCGAGCTCGCGCGCCTGCTTCACGATCGCCTCGACGACCGCCTCGTTCTGGTGGCCGAGGTTCGAGCAGACGAGCTGCGAGCAGAGGTCGAGGTAGCGCTTGCCCGACTTGTCCCAGAAGTAGACGCCCTCGGCCTTGGTGACGTGGAGCGGCTTCCACCCCTTCTGGTAGCGCCACGTTCCATAGGTGTGCCGAGCGGTGATCTCGCTGACGTCGCGTTCCATTTTCTTCCTCACTCCTCTGCGCTTGGTTCCGCTGCGCTTGCCTGCGGGCGCGGCTGCGTGAGCAGCATCCCGGCCGTGTATACGATGGCGGCCAGCGCGAAGCCCGTGAACCACGTGTAGTCGTAGAGCGACACGAAGATCGCCGGGACCGACTCGACCAGCTCGACCGCGTGGAGGAAGCCCGGCACGTTGGGCGCCACGCCGGCGACGAGCGCCACGATCGCCCACGGGTTCACGCCACCCTTGTACTCGTACGCGCCGCCGCGCCGGTAGAGGTCGTCCACGATCAGCGCGCGCCGCCGCACGATCCAGTAGTCCGCGATCAGGATGCCGCCGATGGGCCCGAGCAGCGCGCCGTAGCCGTTGAGCCAGCCGAAGACGTAGTTGTTCGTGAGCTTCCACGGCATGATGACGACGCCGAGGCCGGCCGTGATGTACCCGCCGAGCTTGTAGCTGATCCGCTTGGGCGCGAGGTTCGAGAAGTCGTTGGCCGGCGAGACGACGTTGGCCGCGATGTTCGTCGAGAGCGTCGCGAGCGCGATGCCGGCGAGGCCGATGAAGACCGCGAGCCCCGACGGCAGGCTGGCGACCAGCTCGTTCGGGTTCCACTTGCCGGTGCCGCTCGCGACCGCCGCGCCGATGAACGCGAAGTAGGCCATCGTGGTCGGCAGCGCGATCGACTGGCCGATGAGCTGGTCCTTCTGCGTCCGGCAGAAGCGCGAGAAGTCCGGGATGTTGAGCGCGAGCGTCGCCCAGAAG
>JAEZBP010000439.1 GCA_023427125.1 Pseudomonadota bacterium
CGGCGCCGCGATCGTGGTCGCGGCGGCGACCGCTTTCGCGCTCGTCATGCGGAAGAGGCGCGCGCAGAACACCGCGGGCGCGGCGCTCTTGCTCGCGGTGCTCGCCTCCATGGTCGCCGTCCTCGCGAACCGTCTCGTGGGATGGATCGCCGAGACCCCGGTCCACGCGCT
Organism: Pseudomonadota bacterium; assembly: GCA_023427125.1. GTDB lineage: Bacteria > Myxococcota_A > Polyangia > Polyangiales > Sandaracinaceae > JAEZBP01. The sequence continues at coordinate 172 of JAEZBP010000439.1, forward strand.
GCTCGCGGCCGACTGCCTCATCTACGGCACCATGCTCGTGGCCGCGCGCGCGAACGTGCCGCGCCTCTCGTGGCTCGCTATCGGGCACGCGCTCGGCGCCGTCGGCTGCGCCGTCCTCCCGCAGCACGCGGCCAGCGTCTTCGCCCTGACGAACCTCGCGGTGCTCACGATCATCTACGCGAGCTGGCAGTGGTTCATGCGGGTCGCGCCGCCGAAGCCGATCGAGGACGCGCGGCCCCGGGATCGCGGCGCCTCCTGACTAGAGGTGTCTGCGCTCGGACGCCGAATCGCGCGCGCTTCCTCAGCCGGCGCGACGGAAGGTCAAGATGAAGCGGTAGCGACCGAGCGAGGGGTGCTCGCCATCTCTCAGCGGGAGCACGCCGTGATAGCGGAGCCGGGCGGGCCCGCCCCAGACCGCGACGTCGCCGTGCGCCAGCGGGAGGCGGCGCTGCTCGTCGCCGCGCGCGTCTCCGCCGAAGAGGAAGACGGCCGGAAGCCCCAGCGACACCGAGACGATCGGCTGGCTGAAGTCGCGCTCGTTCCTGTCTTGATGGAGCGTCAAGCGCGCGCCGGGCTCGTAGCGGTTGATCAGGCACGCGTCCGGCTCGAACACCTCGAAGCCGGCCTGCGCCGCGGCGCGGCGGGCCAGCGCGGAGAAGGCCTCGGGCATCGCCGGCCACGGCCTGCCGCTCTCGGGATCGATCGCGTCGTACCGGTAGCCGCGCCGATCGCTCACCCAGCCGAGCGCGCCGCAGTTGGTCATCGCCACCGACATGCGGAAGCCGCCCGGCGTGATCATGTGGCGCAGCGGAGAGGCGGCGATCACCTCGCGCATCGCGCGCACGAGCCGCGCCTCCTCCCCGCGCGCGAAGCCGCGCAGCAGCACGGCGCCGGGCCCGAGCACCTCCTCCTCGTCCGGCCCCTCGAAGAGCGGGAGCTGCACGGGCTCACCCTGCTCGCGCGGCCTTGTAGCGCCGCTTGCTCACCGCGAACGCCACGCCCTGGGCGTTGAGATCGGCGTCGAGCTTCAAGATCGCGCGCGCGTCGCCGCTCGGGGCGCGCGCCTCGAGGATGCGCTCGAAGATGGCGCTCACCCGCGTCGCGCAGAAGCGCTCGAGCGCCTCGCCCTCGAGGCCCGACGCGAAGGCCTCCTCCGCGATCGCGCCGTAGGCCTCGAGCTGCTCGTCGAGCTGAGCGGCGATGCCTCGGAGATCGCGCTGCTCGCCGAAGTGCGTGAGGAACGCGCGCTCGGCGCCGCTCTCGACGATGCGCGTGAGGCTCGCGCGGGCCGCCGGGGCGTCGAAGTCGGTCGGCGAGGTGGACGGAATCGCGAAGAGGCCGTTCTCCTGCAGCGCGGGGTACACGAGGCCGAAGGAGTCGCCGGTGAAGACGCCGCTCGAGCCCGAGTCGAGCACGCACGCGTGGTGATCGGCGTGGCCGCGCGTGTGGAGGAAGGTGAGGGTGCGCTCGCCGAAGCCTATCGCCTCGCCGTCGGCCATCGCGCGCACCCGCGCCTCGGGGACCGGGCGGATCTCGCCATAGAGCTCGTGGAACGCGGCCTCTCCGTAGACCGCCTCGGCGCTCTTGATCAGCTTCGTGGGATCGACGACGTGCTTGGCGGCGCGCGGGTGCGCGAGCAGCGTCGCGTTCGGGCAGGCATCCATCAGCGCCGACGCGCCGCCGGCGTGGTCGAGGTGCACGTGGGTGATGACGATCAGCTCGACGCGCTCGCGAGGCACACCGGTCGCGGCGAGGGCCTCGAGCAGGCGCGGCACGGCGCGGTTGGTGTTCGTCTCCACGAAGGCGGCGCGATCGCCCTCGTGGATGAGGTAGGCGGCCGCGAAGCCGGGCTGATCGAGGTACTCGCAGTCGATCGTCGTGACGCTCATCGCGCATGAACAGTAGCGCAGGGCGCGGAGCGGGCATCAGCCGATCGGATCACCGCAGGGGCCGCTCGCGTCGGGGGCCACGACGATCGGCGTGCCCCGCGCGAAGGTCTCGAGGAAGCAGCGCAGCTGCCGCTGCGCGTCGGGGCGCTGGAAGAGCACCTCGTGGCCGTCCTCGATTCCGTCTTCGGCGTGCTGGGCGAGCACCCGGGTGACGCCGCCTCGACCGTTGCCTTGCACCGGATAGGCGGGCTGCGCTCGCGCGCCGAGGGCCTCGTCGGCGATGTACGCGCGGTACTCGGGGTAGGCCTCGTCGAGCGCGTCGCCGGCGAGGTCGAGCTCGAGCGAGAGGTTGAGCGGGTTGGCGATCGGCGGCGGGATGTACGTGTCGAGGAGGCCCTGGAACACGAGCACGTGCGGCGGATGCTCGCGCTCGGCGATCGCTCGCCCGTAGATCAGCGGATCGGCGGCCTCGCCGCCCCACTGCAGCAGGTTGAGCATCGGATCGTGCGCCGAGAGCGGGTGCTGATGGAGCGCGTAGCCCAGCATCAGCTCGGCCAGCGGCCGCGTGTCGAAGGGGCTCTGCTTGTGGAGGATCTGCCTCACCCAGCTCGCGCCCGCACCGCTGAGGATCATCGCGCCGTAGCGGGGCTCGACGGCCGCGACGAGCGGCGCGATCGTGGCGCCCATCGAGTGGCCGATGAGCGCGAGGCGGGAGGCGCTCACCCGAACGACGGCGCTCGCGCCCTCGCACTGGCTCGCGTCGACGCGCAGCTCCTCGAGCACGTGCGCGAGCAGGCCGAGCTCGAGCGCCGATTGCCGGACGTTGTCGCGCAGCGCCGCCATGTTCAGCACGTTGAAGACCGCGAACTGCTCGTCCCAGCCGGCCACGTTGCGCACGCCGCCGAGCGGTCCGTCGGCGCTGATCCCGACGTAGCCGGCGCGGGCGAGGTGGACCGCGAGCCCGCTGCCGGGCGCGCTCCGCCCCGCGGCGTCGCGCGGCCCTCGGTCGATCAGCGGGCGATCGCCGCCCGCGCCGGTCCGGATCAGCACCGCGCCCGGATAGACGTTCTCTGCGGAGGCGATCCGCGGGACGGTGATGAGGACGCGCGCCGGCTCATGACGCTGCAGCGCGAGCGCTCCGCTCTCGTCTCTCACCCACTCGCCCTCCGCGAAGAGGTAGGGCGGCTGGCCCGCCTGGTACGCAGGCATCGCGACGCGGGTCTCGAAGACGCAGTAGTCGGGGTGCTGCTCGATCATGCGCGGAGACGCCTCGATCCGCGGCAGGTGGCGGCGGACGGCGCTCTCGAGATCGGCGCGCAGCGACGCGGCGGGATCGGGGCCGGTCCGGAAGACGGCGAGCTCGAGGATCTCGCCGATGCCGAGCTCGCCGAGCCGCGCCGCGACCTCCGCATGCAAGGGGCTCCGTTCGATCGTGCCGGCCTCCGGCGTGTTTCCCTCCTCATCTCGAACGCGCGAGGTGACGACGCCGGCGTAGAGCGTGTCCGGCCGCAGCACGACGCCCGGGTGAGGGAGCATCGAGAGCACGCGAGCGGGCGCGAAGGGCCCCGGCTCGGCGTTGAACCGGACGTCGATGGGGACGCGGCGGCCGAGCTCCGGCGAGCTCGGATCGACGTCGAGGAGCGCGACGCTCGAGGTCGCCTCGACGCTCTCTTCCAAGCTCGGCAGCGAGGCCTCGTCGAGCTCCGCGCGCAGGGGGAAGTAGATCGCGGAGGCGAGCCCGAATCCGGATGCGCCCTCGAGCGCCTCGAGCAGCTGCGCGCGCAGCGGGACGCGCGTCCCCTCGGGGAAGTCCGACACGTCGACCGTGCCGTCGGGGCGGCGCAGGCGCTCGTCGGGCCAGGGGCTGTCGTAGAGCGGCGAGTCGCCGTCGCCGAGCGAGATCCCGCAGCCGCAGAAGGTCGCGAGAAGGAGGAGCGCTCCTCGAGACCGCGGGCTCACAGGAGCACCTCGCCGCCGATGCGGATCGCGGCGCCGAGCTCCGCCCAGGGGTCGTCGCGCGTGAGCTGACCGGCGATCGGGTACGCGGCGGCCTGCCAGCGCGAGAGGACGTCCAGCCCGATGACGAGGCTGCCGAGGCGCACGTCGAGGCCGGCCGTACCGAAGAGGCCGAAGGCGATGTCGTCGCCGGTGAAGTGGTAGACCGAGTCTCGGATCATCGCGCTGAATCCGAGCGCGAAGTTGAGCCCGAGGCCGGCCCAGTCTCCTCCCGGAAGCTCGCGGCGCACCGCGACGCCGACGTCGACGATCCCGAAGTTGAGGAAGAGGAGCCCCTCGTAGCCGACACGGACCAGCACGCCGAGCCCCTCGGGCGCGAAGATGCGCAGATCGATGCTCGGCGCGGCGAGCACGAGGTTCTCCTGGAACGCGGCGGTCGCGCCGATCGCGCCGGAGAGATGGAGCTGAGTCGAGCGATCGCGTGGAAGAGATGACTGTGCGAGCGCCTCCGCGCTCGGCCCGAGCAAGAGACCGAAGACGAGCGTGATCTGGACGAGCTTCACCATGGACCCTCCCGACAGGGGTGTGTGTGAGCGGCCGCCTCGCTCGTCTCGATCGCCGATCCGAGATGGATGAGGAGGCGACGAGGACGCTCTGATGGACAGCGAGCGACCGATGCCCCTCCGTGCCCGCACGCGCTCGGAGCGTTCAGCCGGGCTGCGCGAGCGGAGCAAGGGCCTGCTCGGCGGCGGGCGCCGGTATAGCATCCACCCGTGGCGTCGAAGGTGGCCTGGAAGAGCGATGGGGCGGCCGAGCTCGCCGCGCTCCCGTTCGCGCCGGGCGAGGCGCCCTTTCGCGTGAAGGGCACCGCGTATCGGGGGCACCTCGAGTACGTCGAGGAGCACGTCCCCGGCGGCGTCGCGGCGATGTGCGAGGCGTTCGAGGATCCTCGGCAGCGCGCGTTCTTCCGGCAGCCCTTCCTGGCCGCCAGCCTCTACGACGTCTTCCCGCTCGCGGTCGCCGGAGTCATCTGTGGGAGGCTCACCGGTCAGCCGTACCTCGACTTCGTGCGGGTGCGCGCGCAGGCGCAGGCGAGGAGCGATCTCAAGGGCGTCTACAAGGTGCTCCTCGCGTTCGCGAGCCCGCAGGCGGTCGCGTCGCGCATCCCGCGGCTGATGGGCCAGTACTTCGACTTCGGCGAGACGACGATCGAAGAGCGCGCCCCCTCGTGGGTCGTCGCGACGCGCAGCGGGCTGCCCGCGCCGATCGCCCCGTGGTACGCGGCGGTCTCGGAGGGCTACGGGCGCGTCGTGATCGCGCAGGCGGGCGGGACCGAGCCGCAGCTCGACGTCGTCGCCGTCGAGCCGGACCGCCGCCAGGCGGGCCTGGATCTCGTGAAGGTGGTCTTCGACATCCGCTGGCGGTGAGCGCCGCGCTCACTCGAGGTCACGCGCGAGGTCGTCGCGCGAGGAAGATCTCGCGCGTCTCCCCCTCGGGGAAGCTCGACGAGACACCGCGCGGAGAACAGCTCCAGAAGCTCGCGCTCGCTGATCGACGAGCCCTCCCCGGGGCTCGCGATCGCCGGCTTGCTCGATCGGAGCGCCCGGGGAGGGCTCGCAGCGCTCCGCTCGCTCATCGGTGAGCTCTGCCGGGCCCGCGATCGTCGCGTCGCTCGATTCGGGCCGCTCGAGCGAGAAGCGCGGTTCTCGTCCTCCGCTCGGCGGTTCACACGGCCCTCTCGATCACCGCGTTGAGCGCGCGAACGTGGTTGGCACGGCGCTCGCCCTCATCGCCTCGTCCCGAAGGAGGCCGCGATGAACGCTGTGATCGGTCGCTCGCTCGGTGTGCTGTTCGTAACCCTCGGGATGCTCGCGCCCGGCGCGGCGAGCGCGCAGCTGCCGATGCCGCGGATCCAGGTCGGCCCGAGCGGGATCACGATCACCGCGATGCCCGGCGTGACGCCGATCTTCCAGCTCCCCGGCACCTTCGGGCCGATGCAGGAGCAGCCCGCGCCGATCGAGCAAGCCGCGCCCTTCGAGCCGCCCTCCTTCGAGCCGCCCTCCTTCGAGCCGCCTTCCTTCGAGCCGCCCTCCTTCGAGGCCGCCGAGGAGGCGCCGCTCGGCACCGGCCGCACCGTCGGGGTCTTCGTCGGCATCAGCGACTACCCGACGCAGAACGACCTCGAGTACTGCGCGAGCGACGCCGCGCGGGTGCAGCAGGCCTTCGTGAACGCCGGCATCATGGCCCCGGCGGACACCGTGGTGCTCACCGATCATCGGGCGACGCGGGCCGCGGTCACGAGCGCGATCGACCGGCTGACCCGCCAACTCGGCCGCGGCGACATGCTGGTCTTCTTCTTCTCGGGCCACGGCAACCGAGTCTCGGATCAGGACGGGGACGAGCTCGACGGCCTCGACGAGACCATCGCGCTCTACGACGGCGCGATGAGCGACGACGAGCTCGCCGCGCTCCTCGCCCAGGGCCCGCAGCGCGAGCTGGTCGCGCTCGACTCCTGCTACTCGGGCGGCTTCCAGCGCGACATCGCGCGCCTCTCGGACAGCGCCGGCCTCTACGCCTCGCGCGAGGATCAGCTCTCCTACGTCGCCTCCGAGCACCAGGCCGGCGGCTATCTCTCCCACTACCTCGCCGGCGCGATCGCCGGGAGCCAAGGCCGCCCGCTCTCGATGGGCGAGCTGCACGGGCAGCTCGCGAGCGGCTTCGCGGACTCGCAGACGGCGGGGCGACAGGATCTCACCATCGGCGTGAGCCGCGAGGTGAGCTACCAGACCGTCCTGTTCGCCCGGGACGCCGCCGCCGATTCGCGCCTCGCCTTCACCCGCCACGTGCCGCTGGGGAGCTGAGCCCCCGATCACTCTCACAGGATGCGGAGGCGGCGCTTGCCCTCGGCCTCGCTGATCAGGCCGGGGCTGTCGGGGCGCAGGCCGACGACGGTGGCGAGGTCGACGCCGAGGATGCTCGGGGTGTCGGAGGGCTCGCCGAGCGGCTCGAGCACGGTCTCGAAGCGACCCTGATCGAAGGGCACGCCGGGCGCGCGCTCGACCTTCACCAGGCGCTCGCGCAGGCCCTGTGCTTCGTAGGTGAGCTGGCGGTGGATGCAGTAGGGGTTGTTGCCGGGCTTGCCCATCAAGACCTGCGCGGTCCACGTGCAGCCGGCCTTGCAAACGTCGGCGTAGTAGCAGCCGCCGCAGAAGCCCCAGAGGTCGTCCTTGGTGCGCTCGCCGATGTGCTTGATCGCCGACTCGGTCTCGATGATCTCCGCCACCGATCGCTCTTGGGTGTAGCCGGCGGTGTAGCGGTCGGAGGGCAGCGAGGGGCAGCCCTTCACCTTGCCGTCGGCCTCGATGCCGAGGCACGAGGTGCCGGCGCCGCACGAGGCCCAGTGCGTGCCACCTTCGCCGCCGAAGCGGATCGCCTCCTCGTACTTCGAGAAGTAGCCGATGTTGTTGCCGGGGAAGACGCGGATGCCGCGCGGCGTGAGCTTCTCGCGCTTCATCCAGGCGAGCAGCGGGAAGAGCTCCAAGAGATCGTAGGGCTGGAGCAGCAGCTCCGGCCGATCCGCGGCGCGGCCCATCGGCACCGTGAGCTGGAGCTGCCAAGCTTCGCTGCCGATCTCGTAGAGCAGATCGCTCATCGCGACGAGCTCGGGCATCGAGAGCCGATTGATCTGCGTGTTGGTCGCCAGCCGCATCGGGCTCGCCGCGACCCGATGGGCCGCCTCGATCGCCGCGCGCCAGGAGCCCCGCGCGCCGCGCTGCAGATCGTGGGTGCGCTCGAGCCCGTCGATCGACACCGAGATCGTCGAGACGCCCGCGTCGACCGCGCGCTTGACGCGATCCGCGTCGAGGTTGCGGCCGCCGGTGGTGATCCCGCAGCGCATCCCGCGATCGGCGATCGCCTTGGCGATCACGTCCCAGTCCTCACGCAGGTAGGCCTCGCCGCCGATCAGCGTCACCTCGCGCACGCCGAGCTCCTCGAGCTGGCGGACCACATCGAGGCACTCGTCGGTCGAGAGCTCGCTCTCTCGCGCCTTGCCGGCCCGTGAGCCGCAGTGCCGGCAGCCGAGATCGCACGCGAGGGTGATCTCCCAGACCACGTAGCGGATGCCCGGCGCCAGCGCGGTGCCACGCACCATCTCGCTGGGGCGCTCGAACGCGGCGCCGACCGGGGCGCGGGGCGCGCGGACGGGATCGCTCATTCGGGCGGTAGGCCGTAGAGAGGCTCGTTGCGCGGACCGTCCGGCCGATCGCTGGGCGCGATGCCGTAGGCCTCGACCGGCGTCGGCTCGTCGCTCGGCGGCGGATCGAAGTGGTCTTCGCCCTCGGTGTTCTGGTTGTCCTCGGTCGTGACGGGCTCGGTGATGGGCGCGGTGGTCTCCTCGCCGCCCGAGCTCGCGCCGCACGCCGAGAGCGCGAGCAGCGACGCCGCGAGGACGCCTCCGCGGCCGGCGGCGATCACGACGCGCGCGCGCCCCTCGCGCAGGTTCGCGCCGCAGAAGGGGCACTCGGTGGTGCTCGGGCTCTCGCCGGCGCGCACGTGCGCGCGGCAGGCAGGGCAGCGGGTCAGGCCGTGGCGCGACTTCTTCATCGACACGCTCGGATCACCGGCGCGAGGGCGGCAGGCCGTAGCGCGGCATCGGCGGCGGGTTGTCGGCCGGCTCCTCGGCGTAGTCGTCGAGGGGCATGCCGTATTCGGCGACCGCGTTGTGGTCGTCGGCCGGCTCGGGCGCGTACTGGTCCTGCGGCTCCGAGTTCTGGTTGGCGCTCGGATCGGAGGGATCGCCCGCCGGCTCGGTCGTCGTGTCGGTCGGCTCGCTCGCCTCGCTCTGGCCGCCACCGCAGGCGGAGAACGCGAGGAGCGAGGCGGCCAGCAGGGTGCCGCGGCCGGCGGGCAGCGCGATCCGCGCGCGGCCGGTGTGCAGGTTGGCGCCGCAGAAGGGGCAGTCCGTCTGGCTCGGCCGATCGGCGGCGCGGATGTGCGCGCGGCAGGCGGTGCAGCGGGTGAGATCGTGGAGCGACTTGATGGGCTTCGTCATTCGTCCTCGGGTGCGCAGGGTACCAGCGGGAGTGGGCCTCGGACCATGGCCTCGTGCGCGATCCTTGGGTCGGTCAGAGCCGCATGCCCTCGACGACCAAATGGGGCGTCGCGGCCTGGAGGATCAGCGAGCCATCGCTCTGCCGGAGCGTGAAGGGAAAGCCGAAGCCGCTGCCGCAGCCGCCCGCGCCCGAGTTGCTGTGGATGGTGGCGCTCGCGATCGTCGCGCCGAAGGCGCCGGTCCCGTAGACCGCGGCGTACCAGCCCGGGGTGAGCACCGCGTCGATCGGCGCGGCGACGGTCGCGCTGCCGCTCGGGAGGGTGATCGGCGTGGTGACCACCACGTCGCTCCCCGAGAGATCGGCGGCGTCGGGTGCGTCGGTGGGCCCGCTGAGCCTCACGATCGCGCCGAAGAGGGTGCCGCCACTCGAGCTGACGGTCAGCCCGATCGAGGTGGCGGCGACGTCCGCGCCGGCCGACACCTCGAAGCGGAAGCCCGGCCAGAAGCCGCTGGAGAGCCCCATGGCGGAGCTCGACTCGTTGGGCAGCACCGGCTCCGCGCACACGAACGCGATCGCGGTGCCACCGTCGAAGGCGCTCGCGTCGCTCGCCGCGTCGGCCTCGCCGGCGTCGGGCAGGCTCGCGTCGGCGCCGGCGTCGATCGTGGCGCCTCCGTCGACGAGCGGGCC
>JAEZBP010000454.1 GCA_023427125.1 Pseudomonadota bacterium
GGGCGCCGCGAGGCGCGCCTCGTCCACGAGCGCCCTCACCCGCCCCTGCCGCGCCGCTTTCGGGAGATCCCCCGCGACCCTGCGCGCGGCGCGCTCGAGCTCCTGGTGAAGAGCCGGGTCGACTGGCTGATCGAGCACGAGCGGGAGCTCGCCGAGGCCTGCGCGCTCGCCGAAGCGAGCGAGAGCATCCTGCACGTCTACCTCGTCGGCTTCGAGAGCTTCGATCCGGAGACCCTGGCGCTCTTCAACAAGGGCACGACCGTCGACGACAACGTGCAGGCCATCGCGCTCTTGCGCGAGCTCGCGCGCCGCTTCCCGCGGACCTTCGAGCACCGGCGGCTGCGCGCGCACGGCTTCGTCGCGTTCACGCCGTGGACGACGCCGGAGGCGCTGCTGCGCAACGCGCGCGCGATGCGGGAGGTCGGCTTCGACGAGCTGCGGGCGGAGGCGGCGCGCACGCGCCTCCGGCTCTATCCGCGCACCCCGCTCTATGCGCTCGCCGAGGCGGATGGCCTGCTCGCGGACGACTTCGGCGCGCGCGGCGATCGCGCGGCCGAGCAAGGCTACGACGCGAGCTTCGCGTGGCGCTTCGCCGACCCGCGCGTCGAGGCCATCTTCGCGATCTGCGAGAGGCTCCACGCCTTCTCGCGCGATCTCGGCGACGCGGACCTCATCGAGCTCGCGACGCGCTTCGTGCTGCGCTGGCCCGGTCTGGCCGCGGCCCCCGACATCGCGCACCTGCCGCTCGTCCAGGCGATACGGAGCTGGGGCATGCGTCCCGCGGACGTCGCGGCGCTGCTCGGCGTCGCGGCGATGGTGGACCTCGAGCTCGAGCGGCTCGATGTCGGGGAGAAGCGCGCGCTCCTCAAGGAGGCGGTTCCGTCGAGCGACGCGGAGGACCTCGTGCGCGCGTACGAGGCCATGGGCTTCTCGTCGACGATCGTCGAGCGCCACGGCTGGGATGCGATCGGCAACGCGCACACGGACTCGGCGGCGATGTCGATCGTGGCGGTGTGCCGGCGCGACGACATCGACGAGGTCGCCCGCCTGCAGCGCGCGCGTGACGTGCCCGCGATGGGCACGCTCATGGGCTACCCCGCGTGCTGCGTCGAGGCGTTCGTCGAGCAGCCGGATCGGCGCGACAACGGAGTGAACGAGCGCGCGACGCTCCGGCGATCCGGCGACGCGCCGGTCCACCCGCTCTTGGTTCGGCTCGGCCGGCTTCGGCTCGTCTCCCACCACCCGTGCCGCGTCGACTGCGCGCCGTCCATCGCGATCGCGGAGCGAGCGCTCCGCGTCATCGCCGAGGTGAGCCCGGAGCACGCCCGCCGCGCGCGCGAGGAGCTCGGCCGCCCCGTGCTCTTCCTCGATCACGCCCGGGCGGCGCTCCTCTCGGGCCGCTGGGCGGGCGCGCGCTTCGAGCTCGAGGCGTTCGCGCCGATCCGCTGGGAGGGGCGCGAGCCGCAGGACGTCGCCGCCGTCGAGCTCGAGCGAGACCGCGCCTTCTTGATCACCGCGACCGGAGAGCGGCGCGCCATGACCGCCGACCGGCCCGTCCTCGTCGTCCCGGGCGAGCCGCTCGCGCCCGCGCTGCGCTCGAGCCTCGCGGAGGAGCCGCCGGGTCCGGAGAGGATCGCGCAGCCGCTTCGCTGGCTCGAGCTCACGCCGGACTACCGCTGCAACCAGCGCTGCCTCGGGTGCGGCGTGACGGACGACGGGCCCTCGCTCTCGTCCGAGGAGCTCGTCCGCGCGCTGGCCGACGGGCGCCGCGCGGGCATCACCCAGCTGTGGATCGGCGGCGGCGAGCCGACGCTCCGCCGCGATCTGCTGCCGCTCGTGCGCGAGGCGCGGCGGCGAGGCTACGCGCGCGTGCGCCTGCAGACCAACGCGGCGATGCTCGCCTACCCCGACGTGGTCCGCCGGCTGGCCGAGGCGGGCGTCACGGAGGTCGCCGCGTCGATCAAGGGCCCCGACGCCGAGACGCACGATCGAATGACGCGCACGCCCGGCTCGTTCGATCTGCTCTGCCGCGGCATCGAGAACGCGCGCGCCGCGGGGCTCTCGGTCGACGCCGACGTGCTCCTCTATCGCTCGACCACCGCCTCGCTCCCCGAGACCATGCGCGCCTTCTTCGAGCGCGGGATCGAGCGCTTCCGGGTGTGGATGATGGCGCCCGATCCGGGCGATCGCGACGCGCTGGCCGAGGAGCCGCGCTGGTCGGAGGTCGCCGACGCCATCGGGCGCGCGCTCGCGCTGAGGCTCTCGGACGGTCCCGAGCACCTCCTCTCGCTGCACTCGCCGCCGTGCACCCTGGTGGGCGGCGCCGCGCGGGCGCGCTTCTTCGCGCCCGAGCTCGGCCTCGTGATCCACGACGCGAGCGGCCGGCGCTTCCGCCTCGAGAGCTCGGAGATCGAGGGCGGAGCATGGTCGCGTCGGTGCGAGGGCTGCTCCCTGCGCCCCCGCTGCAACGGTGTGCGCGCGGGCTACCTCGCGCGGCATGGCGACGCCGAGCTGGGGCCGCAGTGAGCGGCATCGGCTCGCGAGCGCGGTGATTCTGCGACACTCTATCGATTGAGTCGGCCCCGCGAGCCTGATGTACGTCGAGCACATCGAGATCCACAGCCCGCGCGGGCCCGCGCTCGACGCCGCGAGCCTGCGCGCAGCCGCCGCGCTCTCGCGGGGCGCACGCACCATCGTGATCGGCGGGGACGCCGCAGCCGACGCGGTGGTGATCGTCGCGACGGCCGCGCGCGGCGCGGAGGAGATCGAGCTCGTCGTCGATGAGGGCACGAGCCTCGCGGCCTCGGATCTTCCCCGGCTCGCCGAGGCGGGCGTCACGCGCCTCGTGCTGCGCGTGCTGCGCCGTGATCCCGCGCCGCTGCTCGAGCTCGCGAGGGGATGGCGGGCGCTGATGCGGCGGGTCGTCGTGCAGCTCCCGCTCGAGGAGGGCGCTCCGCCTGCGCAGCGCCGGCTTCGATGGCTGCGCCACGCGGCGCCCGAGCTCGATCGCTTCGAGCTCGCTCCACGGCGGGCGAGCGCCTCGATCGCCAGCGACATCGCCGAGACCCACGCCCTCGCTCGTCGCGAGAAGATCGACCTCGGGCTGGCCACCGATCACCCGCTGCCGCCCTGCCTCGTCGAGCTCCCGCCGCGTGCGCGCCCCCTGCTCGCCGCTCGCTTTCGCGACGAACGAGAGGGATCGGTGCCGAACACGGCGCACGCGGCGTGCTCGGCCTGCGCCCTCCGCGCTCGGTGCACCGTGACGGCGGCCGAGCTCGCTCGGGTGGCGACGGCGTCCTCGGAGCCACGCCCGATCACCGACGCCGCGGCCTACGACCGACCCGGAAAGAACCCGGGCAAGCGCCTGCGGGTGCTCGGCGCCGACGACGTCCGCAAGTTCTTCCACGTCGACTACGACTACGCGGGCATCGGCGACGCCGAGGCGGTGGAGCACGGACGACCGACGAGCCGCATCGGCTTGATCTACCGCTGCAACCAGACGTGCACGTTCTGCGAGCTGGCCGACATGGACGTCGAGCTCTCGCCCGAAGAGATCCGCGCCGCGCTCGACGCCGCGCGCGCGCGCGGCTCGACCCGGGTGATCCTCACGGGCGGCGAGCCCACGCT
>JAEZBP010000678.1 GCA_023427125.1 Pseudomonadota bacterium
GTGGTGCTCGCGCGCGAGGCGAAGTCGCTGCTCGCGATCGAGGCGGACGCCGAGGCCGCGGACGCGTGTCGGGAGAACCTCAAGGCGCGCGGCCTCGGCGCCACGGTGAGAGCCGCCGACGCCGAGACCTACCGGCCGCCGTCGCGGCCGGACGTGGTGGTGCTCGATCCGCCGCGGACCGGCGCGCCCGGGGCGATCGCACGCATCATCCACGCGGGGGCTCGCGAGGTCGTCTACGTCTCGTGCGACCCGCCGACCCTCGGGCGCGATCTCCGCTCGCTCTGCGACGCGGGCTTCACGCTCACCGACGCGGTGGGCATCGACATGTTCCCCCAGACGGCCCACCTCGAATGCGTCGTGCGCGTCGAGCGCACCGGCTCGTGACTCCGAGGGTGTTCGAGGCTAGGGTCCGCGCCGCATGAAGTGCCCCTTCTGCGGCACCCTGGACAATCGCGTCATCGACTCCCGCCTCTCGCAGGGCGGCGAGGTCACGCGGCGTCGCCGCGAGTGCGACAGCTGTGTTCGTCGGTACACGACCTACGAGCGGGTCGAGCAGGTGCTGCCGCTCGTGGTGAAGAAGGACGGCCGCCGCGAGCCCTTCGATCGGATGAAGATCCTCGCGGGGCTTCGGCGCGCCTGCGAGAAGCGGCCCGTCTCGAGCGAGGCGCTCGAGGGGCTGATCGATGACATCGAGCGGGAGCTCGTCGAGGTCGGCGAGAAGGAGTGCCTCTCGTCGGCGATCGGCGAGCGCATCATGGATCGCCTGCGACACGTGGATCAGGTGGCGTACGTCCGCTTCGCGAGCGTGTACCGCTCGTTCAAGGACATCCACGAGTTCATGGCCGAGCTCTCGGATCTGTTGGGCGAGCGGAGCCGAACGTGAGCGACGATCAAGCCCCGCTCGATCGAGCCTCGCTCGACGCCCGGCTGATGGCCCGCGCCATCAAGGAGGCCCGCAAGGGTCGGCCGAGCCCGAACCCGCACGTCGGCGCGCTGGTCGCGCAGGGCGAGACGATCGTCGCGGTCGGCCACCACGCGCGCGCCGGCGAAGACCACGCGGAGATCGCCGCGCTCCGCAGCGCAGGGCCGAGCACGCGCGGCGCCACGCTCTACTGCACGCTCGAGCCGTGCAACCACTTCGGCCGCACGCCGCCGTGCACCGACGCGATCCTCGAGGCGGGCATCGCGCGGGTTGTGATCGGCTGCGCCGATCCCGCGCCTCACGTGCCGGGCGCGACCGCCAAGCTCGAGAGCGCCGGGATCGAGGTGACGCGCGGTGTGCGGGAGGCCGAGTGCCGCGCGCTCTCGGCCGACTTCGCGCGCCACATCACGCTCGGGCTGCCCTTCGCCATCTTGAAGGCGGCGGTGACCCTCAACGGGCGGATGGCGGCGCGCACGGGCGACTCTCGCTGGATCACCGGCGAGACGGCGCGGCGCGAGGCGCACCGGATGCGCGATCGGGCCGACGCGGTGCTGGTCGGAGTCGACACCGTCCTCGCCGACGATCCCGCGCTCACCGTGCGCCACGTGCGCGGCCGCGATCCGATGCGGGTGGTGGTGGACACCCACCTGCGCACCTCCGTCTCGGCGAAGGTCGTGGCGGCCGGCGCGAGCGCGCCCACCCTGATCGTGCACGGGCCCGACGCGCGCATGGAGCCGCGCGAGCGGCTCGCCTCGGCCGGCGCGAGGCTCTGGGAGGCGCCGCTCGACGCCGAGGGCCGCCTCGATCTCGAGGCGGTCTTGCGGGAGCTCGCGAGGCGCGACGTGGTGCGGCTGCTCGTCGAGGGCGGCGCGCGCGTCCACGGATCGCTCTTGAGGCTCGGCCTCTACTCGCGCGCGGCGATCTTCGTCGCGCCGCGGATCCTCGGCGACAGCGCCGCGATCCCGCTGGCCGACGCGGGGCCGCGCTCCTCGATCGCCGAGGGCTGGCGCCTCGCGTCGCCCGAGGTGCGCCGGCTCGGCGACGATCTCCTGATCGAGGGCGACGTCGTACGTGAGTGAGCGCGCTGGACCCGATGAGGCGAGGGGGCTATCCCTCCGCGCGAGGTGGTCCGGTGGTGACTCGAGTGACGGCGATCGAGGAGCGAAGCGAAGTGACGGCGTGCCGGCACCTGCTCGGCGCCGTGACCGTCTTCGGCAGGAGTCGGCATGTCGTCGCGTAGCGGAGCGAGCGATGTGATCGAGCGAGTGCACCGGGCGCTCGAGGACATCCGCGCCGGGCGCATGGTCATCCTCGTCGACGACGAGGATCGCGAGAACGAGGGCGACCTCGTGATGGCCGCGGAGCTCGTGACGCCCGAGGCGATCAACTTCATGGCCAAGCACGGCCGCGGCCTCATCTGCCTCGCGCTCACCGAGGAGAAGGTCGACGCGCTCGATCTGCCCATGATGGTCGACGCGAACCGCTCGAGCCGCACCACGGCGTTCACGATCTCGATCGAGGCGCGCGAGGGTGTGACGACCGGCATCAGCGCGCACGATCGCGCGCACACCGTGCGGGTCGCGGTGCGAGCGGGGGCCAGGCCCGCCGATCTCGTCAGCCCCGGCCACATCTTCCCCCTCAAGGCCCGGCCGGGCGGCGTGCTCCAGCGCACCGGGCACACCGAGGGCTCGGTCGATCTCGCGAAGCTCGCCGGCCTCGGCCCGGCCGGGGTGATCTGCGAGATCATGAACGAGGACGGAAGCATGGCGCGCATGCCGGATCTCGCGCGCTTCGCCGATCAGCACGGGCTGCGCATCCTCGCGATCGCCGACCTCATCCAGTTCCGGCTCCAGCACGAGCAGCTCGTCGAGCGCCTCTCGAGCGCCACGGTCGAGCTGCCGAGCGGGCGCTCCTGGCGCGCGCACACGTATGCGTCGCGGGGCGACGGGCGGCAGTTCCTCGCGCTCGAGTTCGGCGAGCTCGACGAGGCGCCGGCGCTCGTGCGGATGCACGCGGGGAGCGTGATCGGCGACGTCTTCGGCGTGCGGACGCCCGGCCGCGTCCTGATGCCCGACGTGATCGCGCGGGTCGAGGCGGAGGGGCGCGGGGTGATCGTGTTCATCCCGCCGCTGACCATCGACGTGGAGGCGGACCTCGCGCGCTCGACCGGGCGCGCCATCGAGCGGCGCCCGCTCGAGCAGGGCGAGGTGCTGCGCGAGTACGGGCTCGGGGCGCAGGTGCTGCGCGACCTCGGCCTGCGGCGGATCCGGCTCCTCACCAACCGGCCGCGGCGCATCGCGGGGCTCGATGGCTACGGCCTCGAGATCGTCGAGCAGGTCCTCCTCGAGCCGCTGGCCGCAGAAGCGCTCGCATCCCCCGCGCTCGAGACCGAGCCGACGAAGCACTGACGAGGCGCGATGACGGACTCGACTGCACTCGTGGAAGGCACCTACCAGACGCCCGAGGGCGCGCGCTTCGGCGTGGTGGTCGGCCGCTTCAATCACTTCATCACCGATCGCCTCCTCGAGGGCGCGCTCGACGCGCTCGTGAGGCACGGCGTCCCGCGCGAGCAGGTGGTGGTCGTCCGGGTGCCGGGCGCCTACGAGATCCCCTTCGCGGTGCGGCGCCTGGCCAAGAGCGGGAAGGTGGAGGCGGTGGTCGCGCTCGGCGCGGTGATCCGCGGCGCCACACCCCACTTCGATCAGGTCGCGGGGGAGGTGTCGAAGGGCTGCGGCGGCGCGATGGACGAGAGCGGCGTGCCGGTGCTCTTCGGCGTGCTGACGACCGACACGATCGAGCAGGCGATCGAGCGCGCGGGCACCAAGGCCGGCAACAAGGGCTGGGAGGCGGCGCTCGCCGCCATCGAGATGGTGAACCTCGCTCGCGCGATGAAGGCTGCGGGCTACTGAAGCGCCATGGCGGACATCGAGCGGCTCGGCGCCCACAGCGCGGCGCCCCGATCGAGCGAGACAGACGGTTTTCGGAGAATGGGATCTAGGCGGAGAGGGCGCGAGGCCGCGCTCCAGATGCTCTATCAGATCGACCTCTCGGGCGTGAGCGCCGAGCAGGCCGTCGCCGCGTACTGGTCGCACCTCGGGGCGAACCGCGAGGGTGAGGCGTTCGCGAACATGCTCATCCGGGGCTGGTTCGAGCGCCGCGAGAAGATCGACGAGGTGATCCGCGACGTCAGCCAGCACTGGCGCCTCGAGCGGATGGCCCGCGTCGATCGCAACATCCTGCGGCTCGCGACCTTCGAGCTCATGGCGCTCGAGGACGTCCCGCGGCGCGTGACGCTCAACGAGGCGGTCGAGCTGGCCAAGCGCTTCGGCAGCGAGAGCAGCGCGGGCTTCGTCAACGGCGTGCTCGATCGGATCGCCTCGGATCTCGGGAAGGGCTGAGGAGCCTTTGGAGGTGATGTTCGTCGCGCCGGACCTGCGGCGCCTCGACGAGCTCAAGAGCGAGGCGCTCGCGCTGGCGTTCTTCGAGGACGAGCGGCCGCTCCGAGGCGCGCTCGGCCTGTGCGACTTCCGCCTCTGCGGCCAGCTCTCGCGCCTCCTCGTCCGTGGTCGGGCCCGCGGCGCGCTCGGCGAGACGGTGCTGATCCCGGCGCGCCCTCGGCTGCCCTTCGAGAAGCTCTTCCTCTTCGGCGCCGGCCCCGCCGACGAGCTCGATCTCGGGCGCTTCGATCAGGTCGTCGAGCGGATGCTCGACACGCTCGACCGGGCGAGCGTGCGCGCCTCGGTGGTGGGCCTGCCCGGCCGGGCGAGCGAGCGGGTCCCGCCGGTGCGCGCGATGGAGATCTTCCTGGCTCGCGCGCTCGCTCACCCCGAGCAGGACGAGGTCACGCTCATCGAGGACGCCGAGGGGCAGCGCGCGATGACCCCGGTCGTCGAGCGCGAGCGCCGCCGCGTGCGCGCCGAGACGGAGTGATCACCACGCCGACATGCCGGTGCCCCAGGCCATCGTGTAGCGCGCGTTGATCTCCGAGAGCGGCTGGAAGCGCTCCTCGCCTCCCACTTCGTAGCGGAACGCGTCGATCCCGAAGGGGCCGAAGTAGCCCGCCTCGTGGAGCGCGCGGGCCGCGTCGTCGAAGCGAGCGAGGAGCGCGGCGCGCTCGGGCTCGTGGAGCTCGCCAGGCCTAGCCCGCCAGCTCCGGCGCCACGCGCCCGCGCTCACCTCCTGCACGGTGGCCTCGCCTCGCGCGCACGATCCGTCCATCTCCAAGAGCCCGTGGAGCGACACCTCGAGCGTGATCGCGACCCGCGGCTCGACGTAGAGCGCGCCCCTCTGGAGCGACGCGCGGATCCACGCGCGATCGGCGTCGAGGATCGATCCTGCGTCGATGCGCCGCTGCCCGCGCCCCGCGAACGCGAGGCCGCGCTTGAGGAGCCAGCGGCCCTCTCGCGCGAGGGCGCGATCGACGGACGCCTCGTCGCCGCAGCGGAGCGTCCCCTCGAGCCGGTGGAGCGCGAGGGCGAAGCCGCGCTCGTTGACTCGCGCGAGAACCTCCATCGAGGGCGCGTCGGGCAGCCGCGCCCCGGCCCGCGCCAGGCGGCGCAGCGCCGAGGCGGTCGGACAGAAGCAGCGCCCCAGCCGGCCTCGCGCGCTCGCGTCCGGGTCGAGGT
>JAEZBP010000570.1 GCA_023427125.1 Pseudomonadota bacterium
ATGCCGGCGTGGCCGCGCGGCTCGCGAAGGCCCCGTGCGGCGCGCTCGCGCACGTGCTCAGCCATCGGATCCTCGCGGTGGAGGTGTGGAAGGCGACCGGCGCGCGCGGATCGATCGTGCCTCGCGAGGCGCTCCCGAGCCTCGGCGTCTCGACGCTGACCCGGCGCATCCTCACCGCCGCCGGCGTCGGTTGAACCTCGCCGCGAGAGCGCATAGCCTCGGCGTCCGTGAGGCGACTCGCCGCGATCTCGTTGCTGATGGTCTTGCCCGCGTGCGGCGCCGCGAGCCACGACTGGAGCGGATCCTCGGCGAGCGCGCCGGTCGCCGTCACGAGCCCGGGCAGCGGCTACTACCGGGGCGAAGCGGGCGTGGCCGAGCCGGGCTACGCGGGCAGTGACGACGTCGTCGAGACGGACGCGAGCACCCGATACGCGCAGAACCAGCAGGCCGGCGCGGAAGAGACCGCCACCGACGCGACCTCGCAGCCGCTCCTCATCTACACGGCCGACCTCACGGTCGCGGTGCACCACGTCACCGAGAAGCAGGACCGGGTCGAGGCGATCGCTCGCGAGCTCGGCGGGCACCTCTCGCAGCGGACCAACGACACCATCGTGATCCGCGTCCCCGCGCGCGCGTTCGAGGGCGCGATGGCGCAGATCCAGGCGCTCGGTGACGTCCTCTCGCGCAACATCCAGGTGCAGGACGTGAGCGAGGAGTTCCGCGACACCGAGACCCGCATCCAGACCCTCGACGCGATGCGGCGGCGGCTCGAGGAGCTGCTGCGCCAGGCCAACGACGTCGAGGCGGCCCTCGCGGTGCAGCAGCAGCTCGAGCGCATCACCGTCGAGCTCGAGCGGCTGCGCGGGCGGCTGCGCTTCTTGGCCGATCGCGTCGCGTTCTCCACGATCACCGTGCGCTTCTCGGAGCGCACCGAGACCCGCGTGCCGCAGTTCCGCCTCCCCTTCCCCTGGCTCGACAACCTCGGCCTCCAGCGGCTCCTCCAGCTCTGATGCGCACCACCCTCCTCGTGATGGCGATCCTGATGAGCCTCGCGGCGGGCTGCGGCCCCTCGTTCGAGCTCACCTTGCCCGATCGCTTCGTGCGGCTGCGCCACGCGAGCGCGGTCGGCACCTACGAGCTGCGCGCGACGACGCCCGACGGCGTGGTGGTCGGCGTCGAGGTGATCGAGAACGCCGAGAACGGCACGCTCGAGTTCTGGAAAGAGGCGGTCCTGACCCGCCTGCGCGACCAGCAGGGCTACGCGCTCCTCTCCGAAGAGAGCGTGCGCGCGGCCAACGGGCAGGAGGGCCACCTCATGCGCTTCGGTAGAGATCTCAGCGGCCACTCCTACCGCTACACCGTCGCGCTCTTCGCCAGCCCTACGACCGCCATCCACCTCGTCGAGGCCGGAGGTCGCGAGGAGCCGTACACCGCGCTCGAAGCTCAGATCGAAGCCAGCATCGAGCGCATGCGCTTCTGACCGATGCCCTGCTCGCCATGCCGCGATGCATCGGGCGGCGGCATCGGACGGTGAACGAAGAGAGACCGTCGCAGAATCCCGGCTGGAACGCCGACCGGCGCGTACGCCGCTCACCGGACAGCGGGGACAGGCAGCGCCAACCGGTGCGCGCACGCGAGAATGCGCGCGCCAGCCAACTACCCGCGACAGCAGGCGGGCGTGATCTGATCGACGGCGGCGAGCGTGCGGCCGAGCTTCTCCAAGAACTCCGCGTCGCTGTCGATGACGACGCGGTTCGGGTGACCGCTCCACACCTCGAAGATGCGCCGATCGATGGCGTCGGCCTCCTCCGCGCTCTCGGTTCGGACCGGGTTCACGTGGTTGTAGTGCTCGGGCGAGGGCGTGCGGAGGTGGAGCACGAGCGGGTAGCGCGCGTAGATCTCCTCGCGGCTCGTGCCCGTGGCCTCGAAGTAGCTCGCCTCGTCGCCCGGCCAATACGCGAGGCCGTCGAGCACGCTCCGATCGCAGAGCACGACCGAGGGGTGGCCCTCGTTGAGCCCGATCTGCTCGAGCTGATCCTGCACGTGGAAGATGGCGAGCTGCGCGCCGCGGCGCGCGACCTCGGAGGGACGGCGCGGGAAGCCCCCGGCGAAGACGATGGTCGCGGCCTCGGGGAGCACCACCACGTGCTCGCAGTAGCGCTTTCGGATCACCTCGAGCGCGGCCGTCTTGCCGGCGCCGGGCCCGCCGGTCAGCACCACGCGGACAGGAGGCTGCGAGCGCGGGTGGCTGCACTGGCAGGGCCGGGGCGCGAGCGAGCTCGGCAACATGTCCGAGGGATAGTCGGGCGGGTGGCGCCGCGCTATCCGCTCAGAGCGCGAGGCCGGCGGTGAGCAAGAGGCCGAAGACCAAGAGGAGCTTGGCGGTCGAGGCGAGGGTCGCGTTGAGCGAGCTCCCTTCGCGCGTCGCGAGCTGCCGCGTGAGCACGATCGCCCACGGAGCGGTGAGGACCGGCAGGAGCACCCACGGGCTCGCGCCGCGCTGCCAGAGGACGAGCGGCGTCGCGTAGGCGGCGGCCATGAGCCACGCGTACTCGATCACGCCGGCGCGCTTGCCGAAGCGCACCGCGAGCGTGCGCTTGCCGGCGCCGACGTCGGTCTCGCGATCGCGCACGTTGTTGACGACGAGGATCGCGGTCGCGAGCGCCCCGACCGGCAGCGCGGCCGCCCACGCGAGCGGCGGCACGTACCCGGCCTGCACGTAGGTCGTGCCGCAGACCGCGACGAAGCCGAAGAAGACGAGCACGAAGAGATCGCCGAGCCCGTGGTAGCCGAGCGGGTAAGGGCCGCCGGTGTACGCGACGCCGCTGAGGACCGAGGCCACGCCGATCGCGATCACCGGCCAGCCCGCGACGTACGCGAGGTAGACGCCACAGAGGGTCGCGAAGCCGAACGCGAGGACCATCGCGCGGCGCATGCTCGAGGCGCTGATCAGGCCGCTCGCCACCGCGCGCGTGGGGCCGAGGCGCGCCTCGGTGTCGGCGCCCTTCTCGGCGTCGAAGACGTCGTTGGCGAAGTTGGTGCCGATCTGGATCCCGATCGCGCCGAGGAGCGCGGCGAGCGCCGGCCCGGCGCGCAGCTCGCCGACCGCGTGGGCGCACGCGGTGCCGACCGCCACCGGGA
>JAEZBP010000726.1 GCA_023427125.1 Pseudomonadota bacterium
GTCGCGGCGTGCGAGGCCGCGACGGCCCTGACGCTCACCGACGGGGCCGCCAGCGTGGCCGGCTCGCTCGAGCCGGGGACGAGCAACCTCAGCGGCACCTGCTCGGCGACCGGGACCCGCGGCGCCGAGAACCTCTACACCATCACCGTTCCGACTGGCGCGTACGACCTCATCGCCTCGACCGAAGCCGACGCCACGGGCGACGCGGACACGGTGGTCTACGTGCAGACCGAGTGCGGCAACGACACCACCGAGGCGGCGTGCAACGACGATGTGGCGTCCGGCATGACCCGCTCGCGCGCGATCGTGCAGGACGCAGCGGGCGCTTACACGATCGCCGTGGAGATCTGGGGCGGCGCGGAGGCTGCGACCGCTTACCAGCTCGACGTGCGCCTCCGCCCGGTGATCGGCGAGGGCGTGACCTGCGATCCCATGGAGGTCATGAACCGCTGCTCGACCGGCGCCTGCCCGGCCGGCGACTCGCCGGTGTGCCCGGCGGCGCCGGCCCCCGCTCCCTGACCAGCATCGCGATGATCCCACTCGAAGGCGCGACGGGCCCAGGCCCGCCGCGCCTTCGTCGTATGGTCAGCGACAGGGCAGGCGTTGATCAGGTGGATAGGATGGGTCGCACCCGATCGTTCCGAACATCTCTCGCGCACAAGCTGTCCAGTCCACCAGTCGACCACAGTCAGCGGCAACGTTGGGCTTCCGAGGTCCGTTTTGCCCGCATGCGCCGGCAGCTCCGCAGTGGAGTTGCGGCTGGACTTCGATCGTGCCGCTGCAGTTCCAGTCGAACGACGGCGTGACACCGGCGACAGACGTGCCACAGAATGACGGTCGGTACGCGCAGTGCCAGGTGGCAGGAGTCGTTCCGCACAGCAAATACTGCGGGCAGTAAGGGGTGTCGTGGTAGCTGGCGCCGGGGTGAACCTCCGACCGATTGTCGGCGCAGTCCCGGTCGTCGGTGACATATCCGGAAGGAGGCCCCCCCCCAGCGCCCGGGCAGGCGAGGATGGTCACGGACGGGTTGCCGTATCCATCGCCGTCGGCGTCGCGGTAGAAGACTCGCTCGCCCGACGCGCCGGGCTCGTCGGTGAGGCCGTCGCAGTCCTCGTCGCCGCCGCCGCACACCTCGGTGGCCGGTCCGACACCGCCGAGACACGGGCCCCATTCGCCGCTCACGCAGGTCTGGGTGCCCAGCTCGCACGCACCGACGTCGGTCCCGCAAGGGAGGGTGGCGCCGTTCACGCAGTCGCAGTCCGGATCGGTGAGCCCGTCGCAGTCGTCGTCGCGGCCGTTGCACACCTCCATCGCTCCTGGGTTCACGCTCGACGAGTGGGCCGAAGGGACCTCGCCGTCGTCGCAGTCGCCCCCGACTAGCGCGTATCCGTCCGGGCGCGTGCACGCCATCACGTTCATGTCGGAGCGGCCGTAGTTGTCGTTGTCGAGGTCGAAGTAGAACGTGCTCAGCACACCCTCGTCGACCCGGCCGTCGCAGTTGTTGTCGATTCCGTCGCACGCCTCGACGCCCACCGGGCTCACCGTGGGCCGCGTGTCGTCACAGTCGGTCCCGCGGTTCTCGGTGCCGTCGTCGCGCAGGTTGAAGCAGCGGGTGTCGATGTAGCCGTCGTCGTCCCGGTCGCCGTCCCGCGTCATCTCGTTCTGAATGGTGAGCGGGTTGCAGTCCTCGTTGATCCCCGCGGGGTCGCACATCTCGTCGAGGTTGCTGTTCACGCCGCCGTTGTCGTCGTCGCAGTCACCGCCTCCGCACGCGGGCCGGCGATCGCCATCGCCGTCGGCGTCACCACCGTCAGTACATTCGTCGTCCACGCACCGAGCCGCGTGCTCATCGCAGATCTGATCGGCGGCGCACGGCGCGGCACCCGGAACACAGCCGTCTGCGCCGGCGCCCTCCGCTCCAGGCATGCAGCGCTCGAGCCCCGTGCAGAAGAGGCCGTCGTCGCAGTGGCCGTCCGCCGCGCAGATCGTCACCGCGCCCGCGTCCAGGCGAGAGCCATCGGGGCGTGGATCTTCACCGCCCGGCCCTCCGCACGCCATCAGCATCATGATCAAGAACGTTCGCAGCTGCCTCATCGTTGCCTCCTCGACGGCCATCGTCGCCGCCTCCCCAACGTCATCGGCCGCCACGCCGAGCTGTTGCGTGCGGCCATGCTACCGACCGCACCGGACACCTGCAACGCAATGGAGCTTGCGGGGGCAGGCACGACGCGCAGGTCACGCGGCTGGAGCGGGCTGGAGAGCGGGAGGAGCGGGACATCGTGCACCCGCGGCGTGCTCCCCGCCGGCTCGCCCGGCGATCGGGACAGAGCGCAGATGGATCGAGGAGAGGGTTGATCTGCGCGATGCGTCTCGATATCGTCGCGAGGTCTCGAGGGGCGTCTCGAGAAAGAGGAGGAGATTCTAATGCAGATCTATGGGCCCAAGGCCGGCCTCGAGCGGTTCCGGCGCGAGGCGGTTCATTGCCAGGCCATGTGCGAGGCGATCGCGGCGGAGCCCGATGAGCCGAAGGCCGCCGAGTTCGCGGCGCTCGCGACGCACGCGCAGGGTCGGATCGACACCATCGACGCGCGCATGGGGGATCTGCGCCGCGCCGGCGACATCCTGACCCGCGCCGCCGCGCTCGAGCGGGTCCGCAAGATCCGCACGAAGGAGGCGTACGAGCAGCTTCGCCGCGACCTCGCGGCGGAGGCGGCCGCGACGTTCCGCACGCTCCTGCCCACTGCGCCCAACACGATCGGTAAGGCGGGCATCAAGCGCGCGCTCGGTCTCGTCGAGGGTGCCGTCGCCAACCTCCGCGGCCCCGACTTCCCGGAGAGCGTCCGCACCGAGCACCTGCCGATCCTCGAGCGGCAGTTCCAGCGGATGCGCGAAGCCGATCTCGCCGAGGACCAGAGCGCGGCGAGCCTCAGCGCGCTTCGCGCGGGCATCATCCTCTTCAAGGCCAACCAGCAGCGCGAGCGCGAGAGCGCCTACGGCCGCCTGGTCGAGCTGGTCGGCAAGGTCGGGGCGGAGGAGTTCTTCCTCCCGCTCTACACGCGAAAGAAGGGCAGCGCCGGATCCGAGGACGTCGAGGACGACGAGGACTTGGACGACGTCGGCTGAGAGAGCGGCCGAGACCCCCGGCAAGGTGGGCGGTGGCGCTTCGCAGCTTCAGACAGGCGCGGCGGGCGGCGTCGGTGGCGCTTCGCAGCTTCAGGACAGGCGCCGTGGGCGTCGTCGGTGGCTCTTCGCAGCTTCAGACAGGCGC
>JAEZBP010000828.1 GCA_023427125.1 Pseudomonadota bacterium
AGCTCGGCGCGCGCGAGGTGGCGCGCGAGGTCGTAGCGGACGCGGGCCGGCCGCTCCTGCTCCGAGGCCACCGGCGCCCGAGCCGAGTCGGAGGGCTCGCGGGCGACGACCTCCTCCTCGCGCGCGGGCGCCTCCGATCCACACGACGCGAGCGAGGCCGCGCAGACGATCACGAGGAGGTGGCGCACGAGCCGGAAGGTACCGGCGCCGCCCGCGGCGTCCAGTTTCCCGGGCAGCCGCAGCGCGCCATACTCGCGCGATGCGCAACGTCGTCGTGCTCGCGCTCCTCCTGCTCGCGTGCGGCAGCAGCGATCCCTACTGCAGCGAGTTCGTCGACGCGACGGGGCGCGCCGCGGCGTACTGCCCGAGCCCGCGCGACGAGCCGGTCTGCGATCTTCCCGGAGAGCGCGCGCACTTCCAAGAGACGCCGACCGGCATCGTGCTGAGCGGTGGCCGCCACGCGGCGTGCAACGCCGACTTCGAGGTCGTGTGCCCTCACGAGACCGTCGGCGCGCCCTACTGCATCCGAAGCCTCGATCCTCCGTGATCGCGAGCGACAGCACGCGCACTGCGGCGTGAGTGATAGCCTCGCGCCGTGTTTGCCGTCCGCTGCCCGCAGTGCGGCCGACCGGGACCGGTCGCGCTCTTCGCCGCCCATCGCTTTCGCTGCGCCGCGTGCGGAAACGAGAGCGCGCTCGACCCCGAGGTCGCCGCGCAGCTCGCCCAGGCCGCCGCCGCGATCGGCGCCTACGACGCGAAGGCGCGCCAGCTGACCGCGTTCCAGCGCCGGATGACCGCCTCCACCGGTTACGCCCTCTCGGTGTTCCTCGGCTCGACCGCCGCCGCGCTCCTTCCCTTCGTGTGCCTGTTCGGCATCGCGCTGATCAATCAGACCGAAGGGCCGATCGACTTCGGCTCGCTGCTCGTCTGCGGCGCGCCTCTCGGGATTGTCACGATCGTGGCGTTCGCCGGCTTCTCGTTGATGCGCGGCCGCCTGCGCCGCGTGCGCGAGCTGAGCGCTGCGATCCCACCGCCTGCCGCCGGCGAGCCGGCGCGCTGCCACGTGTGTGGCGGCGACGTTCGGCCTTTGGAAGGAGTGCCGTTCACGCGGTGCGGCTACTGCCACTCCGACAACCTGACCGACCCGAAGCTCCTCGCCGGACTGACCGCGCAGCGCGAGCTCGTCCTCGATGGCTACGCCGCCCGCGCGGCGCAGCAGGTCGGCCTCGTGCACGAGGCGCTCAGCTCGGCGCGGCGTGCTCTGTTGATCGGCAGCCTCGCCGCGATCCCGGCATCGTGCCTCTGCTCGTGCCCGATGATCGCGGTGATGCAGAACACCGATACCGATCCGTACCCGACGATCGAGTACACGCTGGTGGCCGCGCCGAACGGTCGGTGCGTCGCCAACGTGCGAGGGAACCCGGCCGATCGCGATTTCGTCACCGTGCGCGGCCACTGGGGCGGCTCAGGCCAAATGACCGGTCGCCGAAGGCGCGCCGAGGTCCCGACGTTCGGCTATCAGGCGCTGGTCGGCCTCGAGGTGCAGCACCCGAACGTGGACGGGGCCTCGCTGACCATCGACCGCGTCTTCGGCACCGCCGGGACGCGGGAAAACCGGGTGACCGTCCCGCGGCGCGACGGCTCGACGCAGAGACTCAACCTCGAGCGGCTGTGTCTGACCGACAATGCGCCCGCCCCCGTGACGCCGGTCCCGCTCGAGCTCCCGCGTCAGCCGTAGAGACTCAGCGGGAGTGGGATCGCGGGGCGGGGGTCCTACGTCGAGCGTCGGGAGCGCGGCGAAGGCACTGCCATGCGACTCACGCTCGTCCTCGCGCTCGGGACCGCCTCGATCGCGAGCGGCTGCGGCCCGAGCCTCCACCGCATGCCCGATCGGCCGGTCTTCTGGGTCGATCCCGATCGACGAGCGTTCTCTCCGCGCCCCGAGGAGCGCTACGTCTCGTGGCGCTTCGACGCCGTCGATCAGCTCTTCCTGCGGCCGGCCTCGCGGGTGTGGACGTTCCCCACCGACGTCGAGGCGATCAACGTCAACGCGCTCGACGAGGTGCCGGACTCGAGCTGGTTCACGAACCGGATCGGCCGCCACCCGCTCGCGCCCGAGGCGCTGCGCTCGGGCGCGTGCGAGTCGCCCAGCACGCTCCCACCGCTGCCGTGGACCGTGGTGGGCGGCAAGACCTTCGGCACCAACCCGGGCTTCACGATCGAAGACGCCGACGGCCTCCGGTGGCTGATCAAGACCGACGGCGTGCTTCAGCCCGAGCGCGCCTCGGCCGCCGACGCGATCGCCGCCGCGCTTCATCACGCCGCCGGCTACAACGTCCCGTGCAACCGCGTCGCGTTCTTCGCGCGCGACGATCTCCGCATTGCGGACGATGCGGAGGCCGAGCTGCTCGGCGGCGCCACGATCCCGATGACCGGAGCGATCGTCGACGCGGTCCTCACCAGCGCGGCGCGCGCACCCGATGGACGCTTTCGCGCCGCGGCGAGCCGCTTCGTCGAGGGCGAGCCGCTCGGACCGTGGAGCCACGAGGGCACGCTCGAGGGCGATCCCAACGACGTCGTCCCGCACGAGCTCCGACGCGACGTGCGCGGCCTCTTCGTGCTCTTCGCGTGGACCGGCCACATCGACGCACGCCAGGAGAACACGCTCTCCTCGTGGATCGAGGCCGAGGACGGCGAGGGCGGATACCTGCGCCACTACCTCATCGACTTCGGCGACTGCTTCGGCGTGATGCACGAGAGCGAGCGCCTCTCGTGGCGCTTCGGTCACGACCACTACATCAACCTCGGCACGGTGATGATCGACTATCTCACGGCTGGTCTCATCCCCCGCCCCTGGCACGACGCAGCGCTCGGCCCCGCAGGTCGGACGCTCGGCTACTTCGACGGGAGGCACTTCCGCCCCGACGAGTGGGCGCCCGGCTACGCGAGCCCCGCGTTCGACGCGCACACCGAGCACGACGCGGCGTGGATGGCCCGCATCCTCTCGCGCTTCACCCGCGCGCACGTCGAGGCCGCGGTGGCGCTCGGGCGCTTCTCACGACCGGTGGTGACGAGCGAGCTCGCCCGCATCCTGATGGAGCGAAGGGGGCGGATCCTGGAGCGCTATCTGACGCGGCTCTCTCCCCTCTCGTGGCCAGAGGTCGAGGCGGATGTTCTCTGCCTCGATGACCTCGCCGTTCAGAGCGGCGTACGATCGTCGAGCGAGCGCCGCTACGAGGCCTGGCTCGCCGCCGCCGAGCCGCCCGCGGCGCCGGTCGCGCTCGACGCACGCGCGGTGGGGAGCCGGGCCTGCGTGCGGATGCCGGCGTCGCTCGAGTACGCGGCCGTCGACGTCGTCGCCTCGAGCCCCGGGCG
>JAEZBP010000847.1 GCA_023427125.1 Pseudomonadota bacterium
CATCCAGACGATCGGGCGCGGGCCGGACAACCCGATCGCCGACAACTCCAACGAGGCCGGCCGGCAGCTCAATCGACGCACCGACATCCGCGTGATCCTCGCGGCCTCGGCCGCGCCGGCGGAGTGACGTGGGGCTCTTCGACCTCCGAGCCCCTCTCCCCAAGGCGGCCCGACCGTGGCTCGCGATCGCCGCGCCCGTGCTCTTGCTCGGCTCGTGGTGCGTCCTGAGCTACGGTGGGATCGTCGACTCGAGCTTTCTCCCATCGCCGACGGACGTGCTGAAGGGGCTCCTGCAGCTCTTCTTCCATCACGACCTCGGCCTCGCGATCTGGACCTCGACCCGCCGCATCAGCATCGCGTTCGCGCTGGCGGTCGCGGCGGCGTTCCCCCTCGGCGTGGCGATGGGCTCGTTCGAGGTCATCAACCGCTTCTTCGAGCCGATCCTCGCGCCGCTCCGCTTCATGCCGATCGTGGCGTTCATCCCGCTGATGATCGTGTGGTTCGGGATCGACGAGTCGCAGAAGATCGCGTTCCTCTTCCTCGGCGTCTTCGTCTACCTCGTCCCGGTGATCGTCGGCGCCATCCGCGCCGTGCCCAACGAGTACGTGGACACCGCCTTCACGCTCGGCGCGAGCCGCTGGCAGGTGATCCGCACGGTGCTCATCCCTGGCGCGCTGCCGGAGATCTTCGACTCCTTCCGCGTGATGAACGCGGTCGCCTGGACCTACGTCGTGCTCGCGGAGGGCGTGAACGCGGGTAAGTCGCTCGGCTACGTCATCCACATCGGCTACACGCACTCGCGCACCGACTGGAGCTTCGCCGGCCTGGTGGTGATCGGAGGCGTGGGCCTGCTCACCGACGGGCTCATCCGGGGCGTGAACGCGCTCCTCTTCCGCTGGAGGGTGCGATGACCGAGGCCGAGGCGAAGAGCCCTCTCCCTGCGGCGAGCGCCGGCCCGGTGCCCAAGCTCGAGGTGAAGGACATCTCGGTCGTCTACGTCACCGCGAACGGCGAGAAGGTGCCGGCGGTGAAGGATGTGACCTTCACCATCGAGGACAAGCCGGGGACCGGTGAGATCGTGGTCTTCCTCGGGCCCTCGGGCTGCGGGAAGTCGACGATCCTGAAGTGCGTCGCGGGGCTGCTCGCGCCGACCAAGGGCGAGGTGCTCGCGCAGGGCGTGAAGGTGGAGGGCACGAGCCGCGATCGCGGGATGGTCTTCCAGCAGTACACCTCGTTCGAGTGGCTGACGGTGCAGGCCAACGTCGAGTACGGCCTGAAGCTCGCGGGGGTGCCGCGAAAGGAGCGCCACGACCGGGCGCGCAAGGTCCTCGCCCAGGTGGGGCTCGACAAGTTCGCCAAGGCGTATCCGAAGGAGCTCTCGGGCGGGATGAAGCAGCGGGTCGCCATCGCGCGCACCCTCGTCAACCAGCCGAAGCTGGTCCTGATGGACGAGCCCTTCGGCGCGCTCGACCCGCAGACCCGCTGGGGCATGCAGAGCCTCCTGCTCGACATCTCGAAGGAGATGGACAACACGACGCTCTTCGTCACCCACGACGTCGCCGAGGCCGTGTACCTCGCGGACACCATTTACGTGCTCTCGCACCGGCCGGCGACGATCCTGCACAGGGTCGACGCGCCGCTCTGGAAGGACCGCGGGCTCGATCTGAAGCAGTCGAACGAGTTCCGCGCCCTCGAGAACAAGCTCCTCGACCTCTTGCACGGCCAAGAGGGCGGGATCGCCATCGGCTGAGCGCGCATGGCGAAGAGGACGGACATCAAGCCCCGCTCGAACAAGTGGCGCGAGAGCGTCCCTTATCGGACGTACGCGTTCCACAACATCTACAACTACACACTGATGGGCGGGGTCGCCGCGGCCGCGCTGCTGACGCAGAACTGGCTGCTGGGGGTGGTGGGCGTCGGCGCCGAGATCTTGTGGATGGTGTTCGCGCCCGACTCGGCGGTCCTGCAGCGGCTCTGGTTCGACAAGGTCCACGACAGCAAGCTCGCGGCGAAGGCGGCCGCCGAGCGCGCGGAGATCCTCGGGCAGCTGCCCGCCTACGAGCGAGAGCGGGTGATCGCGCTCGAGCAGAAGCGGGCGTCGATCTTGGTCCTCTGCGCGCAGAACCAGGCGTTCACCGCCGAGCTCCTGCGGACCGAGCTCGGCAAGGTCGACCAGCTCACCGGCTCGTTCCTCGAGCTGATGACGCTGACCCACCGGCAGCGCACCTACCTGCGGAGCGTCGACTTCGACGAGGTCGAGCGCGAGATCCGCCGCTACGAGAGGCAGAGCGAGCAGGGGGACAACGCGGAGATGCGGGTGCTCGCGCAGAAGAACCTCGCGATCCTCCTGAAGCGCAAGGAGAAGCTCTCCGAGATCAACCAGGTCGTGCAGAAGGCGGTCGCCCAGATGGAGCTCATCGAGAACACCTTCCAGCTCCTCGCCGATCAGATCGTGACCATGCGCTCGCCGCGCGAGCTCGGCGGGCAGCTCGACGAGCTCATCGATGGCGTCGAGGCTGTGAAGAGCACGGCGCGCGAGACGCAGGGGCTCATGGAGGCGGCGCAGTGACTCAGAGCACAGGGACTCAGAGCGCAGGGACTCAGAGCGCAGTGACCCAGTACCCCGCGTGGGCCGAGGAGCTGAAGCGCCGCTACCTGCGCGGCGAGGCCTCGCAGTTCATCGTGCACGGCAACGTCCACGACCTCGTGCTGCACCCTCCTCAGGACGGCAAGGCCGTCGAGCTGCACGGGCTGACCGACTTCCTGACGAAGGTCTTCCTGCCGCCCTCGCGCGACGTGATCTGCACCTACGACCTCGCGAGCGGGGTGCGCTTCGCCAAGCGCGAAGCGAAGGTGCCGAGCATCGAGGGGCTCCTGCTCGCGAAGGAACGGGACGCCGCGTTCGAGCAGCTCGAGCAGCTGCTGATCACGACCAACAGGGTCGCGGCGGTGCTCAACTACGCGGAGATGCTCGCGCCGGCGGGCGATCCGAACTTCTTCACCGAGAGCGACCGAAAGAGCGTCATCGCGCTCCAGCGGTGGAGCGTGTCGCGCGCGATCGAGCGGAGCGACAACCTCGTGATCCTGGTCACCGAGAACCTGAGCGAGCTCAATCAGAAGCTCGTCTCGAATCCTCGCGTGGTCACGGTCGAGATCCCGATGCCGGAGGCCTCGGAGCGGGCGCGGCTCATCGAGGATCTGGTGCCGAGCTTCGAGGCCGGCTGGCGCGCGCGCCTGGTGGAGGTCACGGCGGGGTTGAAGCTCGTGCAGGTCAAGCAGATCCTCCAGCCGCCGGCGGCGGAGGTCGACGACCCGAGGGCGAGGGAGTCGTTCATCCAGTCGCTGCTCGGCAGCGCGGCGGGCGCGCTCGAGCGCGCGAAGAAGCTCGCGCAGCTCACCAAGGGAATGAGCGACGAGGAGATCAAGGCGCTGGTCGCGCCCTCGGCGGAGGTCCCGGAGAGGAGCGACGACGAGGGGCGGGAGCGGGTCCTCGAGCTCATCTTCCGGCGCAAGCGGGAGATCATCGAGCGCGAGTGCTTCGGGCTCGTCGAGTTCGTCGACTCCGATCACGACTTCTCCGTCGTCGGCGGCATCGACGAGGTGAAGAAGGAGCTGCTCCAGATCGCCAAGCACGTGCGCGAGGGCAACCGCGCGCGCTCGCCGATGGGCATCCTGATCACGGGGCCGATGGGGACCGGCAAGACCTTCGTGGCCGAGGCCTTCGTGAAGGAGGCGGGGCTCACCGCGATCAAGCTCAAGAACTTCCGCAGCAAGTGGGTCGGCGCGACCGAGGCGAACCTCGAGCGCATCCTCTCGGTCATCAAGGCGATGGGCCAGGTCATCGTCATCATCGACGAGGGCGACCGCAGCTTCGGGAGCGACGGCGAGGGCGACGGCGGCACGTCGTCGCGCGCGATCTCCCGCATCAAGCAGTTCATGAGCGACACGCAGAACCGCGGTCGCATCCTCTTCATCCTGATGACCAACCGACCCGACAAGCTCGACGTCGACATCAAGCGGGCGGGCCGGCTCGATCGGAAGATTCCGCTCTTCTACCCGCAGGAGGCGGAGACGGTCGAGGCGATCGTCCTCGCGCAGCTCCGCAAGCACCACGTCGAGAGCGACGTGATGTTCCCGGCTGATCGCGAGGCGATCAGCGCGAAGCTGATCGGCTGGTCGGCCGCGGACATCGAGGCCGTGGTGCTGACGGCGCTGAGCTATGCGGGCGAGGCGAGGATCACGCGCGACTTCTTGAGGGACGCGATCGCCGACTACCTGCCCTCGAACGATCTCGAGATGCTCGAGTACATGGAGCTGCTCGCTGTGTTCGAGGCGTCGAACCGCCGGCTGCTTCCACCGAAGTACGCGGCGATGGAGAACGACGAGCTCCAAGCACGGCTCGCGCTCCTGCGCGCCAAGATCGGCAACCGGCGCTAGACACAGCGGCTTCAGAGAGAGGGAGACTGGGACATGGAATTCTTTCCCGAGATCGCGATCACCGAGGGCGAGGCCGAGCTCATCGCCCACGGCCTCTTGGCGGTGGCGCGCGCCGACGGCGAGCTGCACGACCGCGAGCTGGCGCTCGTGGCGAGCTTCTACGGCGAGGTCGTGGGCGGCAGCGGCAGCAACCTGGCCGCGCTCGCGAACGAGTCGGACATCGAGCCGGACGTGCTCGCCGCCGGGCTCGGCCGCGAGCCGGTGGCGATGCTCTTCGTGAAGACGAGCATCCTCCTCGCGTACGCCGACGGACAGTACGGCGACCGCGAGAAGGCGAAGATCACGGGCTTCGCGCGTGCGCTCGAGATCGGCGACACCGCCCTCAAGGAGCTCGAGCAGAGCGTGAAGGAGTACCTGCTCGGGCACCTCTCGGGCCTGAAGAACCGGGAGGCCGCGGTCGAGGTCGCGAAGAAGCTCGGGGTTTGAGCCGCGCGCTCTATCTCGGGCTCCCGCTCGGCGCGCTCTGCTTGCTCGCCGACGGGATCGAGCTCGTCGGGGTGTGCATCTCGCGCCCCGACCAGCCAGGGATGCGGCGGCTACGGCGGAAGCTCGGCGAGGGCGCGCTCCTGCTCGAGAAGCCGGACCTCCGCAGTCCCGCGATCGTGTCCACGCTCGGCGCGCTCGCCCCCGAGCTGATCGTGAGCTGGTTCTGGACCAAGCGGATCCCCGAAGCGGTGCTCGCGATCGCGCCCTTCGCGTTCAACGTTCACCCCTCGCTCCTGCCGCGTCACCGCGGGCCCGATCCCTACTTCTGGGCCATCGCGTGCGGGGATCGCGTCACCGGTGTGACCGCGCACATGCTGACCGCGGGCTACGACGAGGGGCCGATCCTCGAGCAGCGGGAGCGCGCGATCCCCGGCGACGCCGACGCGTGGCGGCTCGCCCGCATCCTCGACCGCCCCTCGCTCGCGCTGATGCGGGAGATCGCGGGGCGCTACGCGCGGGGCGAGCCGCTCCCGGCGACGCCGCAGGACGAGTCGAAGGCGACGCCGGCGCCCGAGGCGAGCGACGACGACTGCGAGCTCCTCTGGAGCGAGGACACGGCGTGGGTGCTGCGGCGGGTGCGCGCGGCGGCGCCGTGGCCCGGCGCGTTCACCGAGTATCGCGGAGAGACGATCGTGATCACACGCGCGGCGGCCGCCGAGCGGCCGGTGGGGCTCCGCGCCGGAGAGGCCGCCCGCGACACCGAGGGCGTCGTCATCGCCACCGCCGATGGTGCGGTCCGGCTGCTCGAGGCGCGCACCGAGGACGAGGAGCGCCCGCTCCGCGGCGCCGATGTGGTGAAGCTCTTCCCCGGCCTGCCGCGTGTGTGATCAAGGAGCGCAGCGAAGTGACGGTAGGCCGACGCCTGCAGCCGTCCGCGGGTGTCGGGGTGCCGTCACGCAGCGGAGCGACCCATGTGACCGGCCGCGCCAGCCTTGCTAGCCTCGCGAGCTTTCCATGCTGGACCTCGCACGCCTCGAGCGCATCCGTCTGAACGCCCGCCCACGATTTCAGCGCGTCGTCGCGTACGCGCTGCTCGGCCCGAACTACGAGCTGCCGCCGCGCGTGCGGATCGTGCTCGAGGGTGAGGAGAAGGTGCCGGACGAGCCGGTCATCTTCGCGATGAACCACACCGATCGCTACAACTACTGGCCTTTCCAGTACGCGCTCTGGCGGCGGCTCGGGCGCTACACGGCCACGTGGGTCAAGGGAAAGTACTACGAGAACGCGATGGTCGGCCGCTTCATGGAGCTGACCAACAACATCCCCACGGTCAGCCGCGGCTACCTCATCACCAAGGACTTCCTCGCGACCATGGGGCGCAGGCCGAGCGACGCCGAGTACGAAGCGCTGCGCAAGCTCGTGGACGCCGCGGCGGAGGGGCAGGTCGTGGAGCCGCCGCCGAGCGTGCCCCGCGCGATCCTCACTCGGCCTCGCGCCATGCTCGGGCGCGCGTTCAACCCGTCGCGCGAGTCGTACGCGGCGGCCGTCGAGGGGCTCTTCCGCCGGATGATGGCGCGCTTCGTCGAGCTCAACGAGGAGGGCGCGCGGCTCGGGCTCGACCTCTTGATCTTCCCGCAGGGGACGCGCTCGATCCGGCTCTCGCGCGGACACGGCGGGCTCTCGCAGATCGCGATGCACCTCGGCCGCCCGGTCGTGCCGGTCGGCTGCAGCGGCAGTGACAAGGTCTACCCCGGCAGCTCACCGGTCGGGCGCGGCGGGCGCATCGTGTATCGCTTCGGCGATCCGATCCGCCAGCACG
The DNA here is from genome assembly GCA_023427125.1 of Pseudomonadota bacterium. Classification (GTDB taxonomy): domain Bacteria; phylum Myxococcota_A; class Polyangia; order Polyangiales; family Sandaracinaceae; genus JAEZBP01. The sequence continues at coordinate 6,743 of JAEZBP010000847.1, forward strand.
ACGCGGCCGCGTGGGTGCCGAGCGGGACCTTCGAGCCGTTCACCGCCGACGCCGAGCGCACCCACCGCGAGAGCTTCCAGCGCTACGTCGACGACGTGATGAAGCGCATCGAGGGCCTGGTCGACCCCGAATACCGCTTCGGCGACGGTGGCAGCGAAGGCGTGAGCGGCTCCCACCGCTTCGTGTAGACCGCCTTTCGTGCAGGCGGCTACCAGGGCGCGCCGCGGACGAGCATGGCCGCCAGTGCGAGGACGACGAGCGCGAGCAGCAGGTTGGCGCGGCCCCAGTAGCGCGCGACCACGCGGATGCGCTGAGCGCGCGGATCGCTCGGACGCTCCCGCAAGAGTCGCGTCGCGCGCGGACCCATGGAGAGATCGTGGACCAGCGTCGCGACCACGATCGCCGTCACGACCAGCAGCTTGGCGCCGAGCGTCCGGCCGAAGGAGGTCGCGTAGAACGCCGGTGAGGTCAGCTCGGTCACCCCCACGCCCCGGTGAATCACGAGGTAGGTGCCGGTGGCGATCAGCGTGCCGAGCGCGATCCAGCCGAGCCAGCGGAAGCGCACGCCCGTGCGGTGGACGAGGTCGCCCGCCTGCGCGCGATAGTCGGGGTGCCGGATCACCGGCACGATCACGGCGGCGAAGAAGACCATCCCCCCGACCCACACCGCCGCGGCGATGAGGTGGAGCCAGACGACGGAGATGTAGAGGCCGTACACGTGGGTGGCTGCCGTAGGAGATAGCGAGCAGGCGCTATGCCAGCGAGCGCTCGATGCTGGCGCGAGCGCGGCGCCCGGCGTAGTGTTCCAATCTGGACCGATGCAGAACGCCGAACGCCGCCCAATCAAGTCCTGCGACACGCCCTTCGAGCGAGGACCGATGCTCTGCAGCGTCTGTCGCATGGCGCCGGAGATCGACGGCCTGAAGCGCTGCTCGCGGATGGTCGTCGACAGCCCGGTCATGCGTGCGCTGATGGTGCGCGCGGCGCAGATCGCCGCCTCGGAGGCGCCGGTGGTGATCCTCGGCGAGAGCGGCACGGGCAAGGAAGTGCTCGCGCGCGCCATCCACGCCAACAGCCTCCGCAAGCGCAAGCCCTTCGTCGCCGTCAACGTCGCCGCCCTGCCGGCCGAGCTGCTCGAGTCGGAGCTCTTCGGCCACGCGAAGGGCGCGTTCACCGGGGCGGTCGCGGCCCATCGCGGCCTCATGAGCGCGGCCGACGGGGGAACGCTCCTGCTCGACGAGATCGCCGACATGCCGCTCCTCCTGCAGGCGAAGCTCCTGCGCGCGCTCGAGACGGGGGAGGTGCGCCCGGTGGGCGACACCCGCGCTTCCCGCGTGAATATCAGGGTGCTCTGCGCGACCAACGGCGATCTGGCGCGGCACGTGGAAGAGGGGCGCTTCCGCGCCGACCTCTACTACCGGCTCAAGGTCTTCGCGCTCCGCCTGCCGCCGCTGCGAGAGCGTGTGGAGGACATCGAGCCCCTGGTGCAGGCGTTCCTCGAGGGAGCGGGTCGCGAGCTCGCGGTGTCGAGGGAGGCCCTCCGAGCGCTCGAGGGCTACGCGTGGCCGGGCAACATCCGCGAGCTCAGCAACGCGATCCTGCACGCCACGACGCTCTGCACCGGCGACACGATCTTGCCCGCGCACCTCCCGGAGGAGCTCTTCGCGCCGCGCCCTCAGGCGCGCGGCCCCGCAGCGCTGATCACGCTCGAGGAGCTCGAGCGCGAGCACATCGCGCGGGTGCTCGAGGCGTGCACGGGCAACCGCGCCGAGGCCGCGCGCGTGCTCGGCATCGGTCGTAACACCCTCTGGCGCAAGCTCCGGGCCTACGGCTTCGACGCGTAGCGTTCCGCAATGGAACGGCATGCGCACCGATTGCGCTGCCGCAATGCCTCGACGCTGAGCGGCACGGGTCCTGCTGTCACGCGGGCACATGGGCACGCTCGCGCAGTACATGGAGGACGATCACAATCGCATCGACGGGCTGCTCGCCCGGTCGGTGGCCGACCCGGAGCGCTTCGATCACGAGGCCTTCGAGCGGTTCCGCTCGGCGTTGCTCCGCCACGTCGGCATCGAGGAGAAGATCCTCCTCGCCGACGCGAGGAGGCGGGGAGGAGGGGTGCCGCTGCCCATCGCACCGGTGCTGCGTCGCGAGCACGGCGCCATCGCCTCGCTCCTCGTCCCGACGCCCGACCACGCGCTGGTCGCCGAGATCCGCGCGCTCCTCGACGTGCACAACCCGCGTGAAGAGGGCCCGGATGGGCTCTACGCGACGTGCGAGCGCTTGGCGGGGCCCGACGTGCCGGCCCTGCTCGCTCGGGTGCGTGCGGCGCCCGAAGTGCCGATGGCTCGGCACTACGACGGAAGCCGCGCGACGCGGAGCGCCGCGGACGCGCTCGCACGCAGCTCGGAGGCGGCCCCGCCGAGGAGCTTCGTGCCCCACTCAAAGCCCAATTGATCTGGCGCAACCACCGCTGACGACCGCACCGCGCCTTGATCCAGCGCAACTCGTCGCGCGCTCGATCGGGTACATCCTTGCCCGGACACTCGCCGCACAAAATATAGTCCACACAGCACTGGACTGGTTGACATGGCGCACCTATGTGCCTCGGCCAACAGCTCTCGCACTCGAGCACGCACGCGCCTCACTCACGCGCCGGTGCTCGTCCTTGCGGCGGAGCGAGGGCCGGCCGGCCCGGCCGCTCTTGTCGGAGCGATTGATGATCCCTGTGCTTCGTATCTCGATCCTCAGCTCGTTGGCGCTCGCGCTCTCGTCTTGCGCAGAGGTTCCCGAAGAAGGTGTCGAGCGCGGTCGCGTGCTCTTCGCCACGTGTACGC
>JAEZBP010000848.1 GCA_023427125.1 Pseudomonadota bacterium
CCCCCCGCCCCCCGCGCCCCCGGGCGCCCTCCCCGCCGCGCCAGCCAACAGAGCTCAATGACCCGACCGACAACCCTCGACGTCGGGCCAGAACACGAACTGCATCCCGAGCGCTCCGTCCGCGGGATCGTGGGAGGGGACGGTGACCGACTCCGCGAAGCGGACCAGGCAGAGAGCGAGCTCGCCCTCCAGGTCTCCGGGCACCTCTGTGCTGCTCGACCAAAACTCTCGGACCTCGACCGCGCGCACGTCGTGGAGCCGGCCGTCGCGCAACAGGAGCTCGACGGTGACGCGGGGAGGCGCGGCTTGCCCCTGACACAGGTTCGGCTCGTAGCAGCGCAGCCAGTCCAGGACGCGATCGCGAAACGCGTCAATGATGGCGTTCCGCAGGACGTGCTCTCGGGGCACGGCCCTCGCCGCGAAGAGTGCGGGCGGCTGACGCGGGCGCAGAGCGCCGGGCTCCGGCGCCAGCTCCGCGACATCCATTCGCGGCGCAGCGCGGGTCGCGCCGAGATCTTCGACGGAGGTCGATCCACCTTCCGTCTCGACAGGGCCGGAGGCCGCCACCTCCTCAATCGACGGCGGGGCTGCTTCGGCGCGGCCCGAGGGAGCGCGCTCGACGACGCTCGCTCCGCACGCCTGACAGAGCGCCGCGCTCATCGCGATCCATCCCGCGAGCGCCCTACGGCACCCCATGTGCACTCCGGCGTTCCACGAACCGCGCGCATTGTGGCGTTTGTAGGGACGGTGTCGGAATGAGGGGAGCCCCAAGTGGGACACTACACTATTCATATCCTTCGTGCCGATCTTGCTGAGCCCCAGCCGGTCGTGCGCGAAGTGATCGTACGTGCAGTGGGGCCGCTCGTCCAGGCTGCAGGATTTGAGCTAAATCTTGTTAGCCTGGCGACCGGGATGAGTGAGCAGTCTAGACCTGAGGTTTCGTTTGTGCTCGTTCACAGTCACCGGGGCCTGCTCCCCCGGGATCGTGGCCTTGCTGAGCAATCAGGATCCATCTTCGTCGATTCGATTCTCGGCATGCGAGTAGGTGGGCCCTTCCTGCGAAGCCCGCTGTCATGCATGGATATGCGCAATCCGATGCGCAGGTATCCTAGTGTCGCATCAACTAATCACGATGATCGTGTCGGACACGCGAGAACCTTCGGCGGCTCTGGTCACAGCCGCACGAGTTCCATCCGTCTCAGAGACGGATGATCGTCGATGCGATGCGTGCGCGTGAGCTTCGTGGGCTTGAGACATCGACGCTCGGTGAGCCGGACCGCTGAAATTCCATGCGCTGGCCAGGCCGAGCGAAGCATCACCTGTACGAAACACCGGGGACGGGAAGCGCCCACCGGACGGAAACGCCGTGCAGCTCTGTGCCCGCGCGCTTGCGAAGCACGCGCCAGGCCGAGCGGAGCGCAACCTCTACTCGACACCGGGGACGGGAAGCACCGACTGGAAAGAAAGTCGCGTAGCTCGGCCCCGCGCGCGGGGAGCGCGCGCCCGCCAACGATGCGCGCGCCAGCCAACTCAGCGCGCCCAGAGGACGGCGAGGGGCAGCTCGATGGCGTCGAAGGGCTCGGCGCGCACGGTGGTGTCGCCCTGGTGCACCGCGATCACGCGGTAGCTCGCGCCGTCGAGGCGGAAGAGCTCGAGCGTGCGCACGCCGGGGTCGAGAAACCAGACGTGGGGCACGCCCTCGCGCGCATACACCGGGAGCTTCTCGGCGCGATCGATCCCTTCGGTCGATGGGGAGAGCACCTCGCACACCCAGTCGGGCGCGAGCGTGAGGTAGGGCGTATCGGGCAGCTCGGGCATGCGCTCGCGGCGCCAGCCGGCGAGGTCGGGCGCGAGGATGTCGGGCTCGTGCGCGCCGAGGTGCACCTCGGGCTCGTCGAGGATCACCCAGCCGCCCGGACCGTCGATCCCCTCGTCGAAGGGCCCGCCCAATCGCACGCCGAGCCGCGACGCCGAGCGCGCGTGGCGCACACGGGGGCGCGCGTGGGTGTAGAGCGTCCCGCCGATCACCTCGGCGACCACGTGAGCGGGCGCCGCGAGCACGTCCGCGTAGCTCGCCCTCTTGCGCGCGGGCTCGGCCATCTCACCGAGCAGGGTAGCATCGCCCCGGTGCCATTGGCGGCGACACACGGCGGCGGGCGCAGTACCATCGCCGGCGCGTGGAGCTGATCAAGGAGACACCCCTCGAGGCCGCCTGGCACGTCTGGCAGGCCCGTCCTCCGCATCCCTCGCTCACCGTCGTCGTCAAGGGGACGTTCACCCTCGTGCCCGGGGGCCCCTGCACGCCGGCGACGCACGCGCTGCCGACCGGCGACGCGCACCACGACGACGACGTCGAGCGCAGCGTCCGCTACGCGTCCGATCTCGATCCGCTCAAGCCGCGCGGCGAGTGCATGGTGATCGGGAGCTTCCACGCGCCCGGCGGCCGCGCGGTGCCCTCGTCGAAGGTCGCGTTCCAGATCGGGCCCGTGCGAAAGCAGCTCGCGGTCTTCGGCGATCGCGCCTGGCACCTCGGGCGCGCGAGCGATCCCAAGCCCATCAGCAAGCTCGCGCTCTCCTGGGAGCACGCGTTCGGCGGCCCGGGGTTCGCCGACAACCCGGTGGGGCGCGGCATCGCGGCGGTCGAGCTCGAGAAGGGGCAGTCCCGCGTGCTGCTCCCGAACCTCGAGGATCCCGCCTCGATGATCGCCGCGCGCGAGCAGCGGCCCCGCCCGATCGGCTTCGGGCCCATCCCGCGGACGTGGCCCTCACGCACCAAGCTCGCGGGCACCTACGGCCCCGCGTGGCAGAAGACCCGCTACCCGTACTTCCCGGAGGACATCGACTGGCGCTTCT
>JAEZBP010000881.1 GCA_023427125.1 Pseudomonadota bacterium
CGCCTCGACCGCGGCGCCGTGCTCGAGCCACCACGCGCGCGCGTCGGCGTCACTCCACACGCCCACGTCCTCGCACGCCAGCAAGAGCTCGCGGAGCACGCTCGCGCTCTTGGGTCGCGCCGCGCGATCTTTCGCGAGGCAAGTGAGCACGATCTCCTCGAGCCCCTCCGGCAGCCGCGCCCCGAGCCGCTTCGACGGCGGCACCGGCGCGGTGTGGAGATGATGGCTGCAGATCTCGATCACGGTCTTGCCCTCGAAGACGTGCTGCCCGGTGAGGAGGAAGTATCCGAGCGCGCCGAGCGCGTAGAGATCGCTCTCGGCGCCCACCGCCTCCGGGTCGTCGATCGCCTCGGGCGACATGTAGAGCGGCGTGCCCATGATCGTGTCGGTGCGGGTGAGCGTCGAGTCGGTCTGGAGCTCGCGCACGAGGCCGAAGTCGAGGAGCTTCGCCAGATCGCTCGCGCCGGCCTTGCCGACGAGGAAGACGTTGGCCGGCTTCACGTCCCGATGAATCAGGCCGATCTCGTGGGCCTCGGCGAGGCCCGCCGCGATCTGCACGAGCACGTGCGCCGCGCGCGCCGGCGGCATCGGCCCGCCGACCGCCACGATGGTCTCGAGGTCGCCGCCGTCGAGGTACTCCATCGCGTAATAGAAGACGCCGTCGGGCGTGTGCCCGTAGTCGAAGATCGTGACGGTGTTCGGATGCACCAAGGACGCCGTGAGCTGCACCTCACGCTCGAAGCGCGCGAGCGCGCCGTCACCGGCCTTGTCGGCCGGGAGCAGCTTCACCGCGGTGGGGCGGCGCAGGAGCGCGTGCCGCGCCCGGTAGACCTCGCCCATCCCCCCCTGACCGACCTTCTCGACGAGCGTGTACTGCCCGAGCTGCTTGGCCTCGCGCACCTGCTGCCGCAGCCCGAAGAGGACCCACGAGGCGACGGTCGAGACGGCGACCACGACGGCCAGCCACATGCCGAGGTTCGAGGCGATGTCGAAGAGCGAGAGCGTGCGATCGCGGAGCGGCGCGTAGCCGCCGACGTGCGCGCCGATCGAGAGGCCGAAGGAGAGCAGCGCCGCCGCGAGGCTGATCGCGAAGGTGCGCCGCGCGTCGCTCGGGATGAGCAGCGCGCGGGTCTGGAGGATCAAGATCATGGTCAGCGCGGTGAGCAGCACGCCTGTCAGGCCCGGCTGCCCGAGCACCGACATCAGCGTGTAGGGGATCGCGGCCGCGACGGTGCCGGCGAGGTCGAGCAGGAGCAGCGCGCCCGCCGTGCGCGGGCCGGAGCGCGCGAGGAGCCAGACCGCCAGGCTCACGGCGGCGCCGCCCGCGTTCAGGAGGCGGCGGGGCTCCTCGAGCTCGACGAACGCCTCGGCGGCGCCGCGGGTCGCGACGGTGAAGGTGACCGACGCGGTGAGGAAGACGGCGCTCAGCGCGAAGGTGACCAAGCCGAGGAGCGCGAGGCGCTCCTGCATGAACCGGCGCATGTCCTCCGACGCGCGCGGATCCACCGTCCCGCGTACGCTCATCGGGCTGCCGCTCGGCTCCGCCATGCGCGCGAGCATGACACGCCGACGCGCAGAGGTGCGGAGGACGTAGGTGCGCGGAGGACGTAGGTGCGCGGAGGACGCAGCTCGGCGCGCGCGCCAGCTACGGACTGTCGTAGAGCCCGTTGCTGATCTCGAGCGTGTACTGCTGGCACGCGACGGCCGCGCTCGCGCGGCGGCGCACCCGGACGAAGTAGTCGGCGGTGTCGTTCTCGCAGACGCTGCGGTCGGCGACGCGGGTCGCGCCCGACGCCGTGCACGGGCACTGGCCCGCCAGCCGGGTGCCGACGGTGGCGCGGAAGTCGGTCGCCCAGCGGAAGTCGACGACGCCGGAGTCGTCGCAGGCGGGGCTGTCGCACCCGCCGCGGTAGACGGTGATCTCGAAGCTGTCGTCGGGGTTCGTCAGGAGCTGGACGCGCACGTGGTAGTTGTCACAGGAGGTGTCGTTGCTGTCGACGGCGCGGAAGCGATACCAGACCTCGCGGCCCGCTCCCATCGCGTTGCCGCTCTCGCTGCGCATCGTGCCGTCGTCCGGGATGTTGCCGAGATCGATCGCGGCGCTGCAGCCCGTCCCCTGGTCGATCGACGGTGCCGCCATGCACTCGCAGCCGGGTACGCCGCGATCGATGTCGAAGCGGCCGGGCGCGCAGGTGCACACGTTGCTCATGCACTCGCCGCCGTCGGGCGAGGTCTCGCAGAGCGCCGCCGGGTCGCCCTCGTCGATCGCGCCGTCGCAGTCCTCGTCGATGACGCTGCAGACCTCGGTGTTGCCCGGGAAGCGATCCGGGTTGGTCTCGTCGCAGTCCTCGGCGGCGGGGACGCCGTCGCCGTCGATGTCGAGGTCGCCCGGCACGCAGCGCCGGTTCTCGCAGACGTCGCTCGGGCGCGGGCAGGAGCCGTCGCCCGCGCACCCGGGGTAGTCGCGGCAGAGGCCCGAGTCGCAGTACTGGAAGGGCGCGCAGGCCATGCCCCCGCAGTCACCGCCGGCGTCGGGCTCGGGGGGCTCGGCGTCCGGCATCATCCCGCTGTCGCGCGGGCCGGCGTCACGACCCGCATCCCGCCCGGCGTCGCGGCGACCTCCGTCCTCGTCGCCGACGCCGGAGTCGGGCAGGTGCCCCTGCGCGCAGCCCGTGACGAGCAGCGCCATGATCGAGAGCACCCTCATGACGGTGCTGGTGAAGTTCGTGTGCACGCCCATCCCGGTTCGGACGAGCATACCACCGCCGCGCCACACGTGAAGAGCGGCGCGCGTCGCGCCGATCGAATCACCGGCCGCGCCGCGGGGGACCGCCATTCCAGCCCGGAGGAGGACCGTGGCCGGGCGGCGGAGGGCCGCCGTGCGGAGGCTCTCCGTGGGTGGGACCGCCGCTCCACTCGTACGGCGCGCCTACCCGCGCCAGCGGGTGAGCTTGCGCGGCCAGCTCGCGTCGGCGGCGTGCTTCTTCGGCAGCCCCTCGAGCAGCCGCTTGGCGAACGCGGACGCCGCGGCCGGCGGCTCGCTCGTCCAGGCCTCGAGCGTCACCGCGCCGCTCGCGTCGATCCGCGCCACCGATGTGTGCAGCGCGCGAGCCTCGTAGATCGAGACGCGGTAGCGGACCTCGCCGCCCTCGATCGCCTCGCGCTCGAGGACCACACGCGCGCCGTGGGAAGGATGGAGAGAGGCCATCGTCAGAGCGGGGGCACGCCGCCGTCCGGGAGGTCGACCGCGCCGGCGTCGGCGTCGGGCAGCCCGGCGTCGGGGAGCGTGTACGGAGTCAGCTCGCCGAGCGGGCTCACGCGCACCGCGCCGCCGTCGGGGAGCAGGTAAGCGCCGGCCGCCTGGTCGAAGCGCGGGAGCGGCTGCTCGATCGGCGTCGCGCGGCTGCCGCGGATGCGCCCCTCGAGCACCTCGATGACGAGCGGTCGCTCGAGATCGAAGACGTACCCGCCGCGATCGATCGCGACGGTGTAGTCGTGCCCCTCGTGCCGCAGCGAACGGCGGAAGCCGATCTCGGAGTGCCCCACCCGGCGGTGCGGCCGGTGCGCGAGCACCCAGCTCATCAGGCGCACCGCGATGTGGTTGTGCAGCCGGTGACAGCCGTGCGAGTGCCGCCGCATGATGCTCATGTAGTCGACCGAGCCGTGGGAGCGGATGGCCTCGTCGCCGCGGATCTGGATCGTGCCGTCGGCCTGCTCGGTGTACATGCGGTGGTAGGCCGCCACGAGGCCGTACGCGCTCGCGTAGCTCGGCCCCATCTCGTGGTAGTCCGGCTGGAACGCCTCGGCGCCGCCGCGGCCCGGCACACGCGAGAGCAGCGAGCGGGCGGGCGTCGACTCGGGCGGCAGCCACACCGGCGCGCTCACGATCTGGTGCCACACCCGCCGGCCGACCGGCGAATTCTTGTAGCGCCACATCGTGGTCCCCTCGACCTGCTCGCTGCGCCAGCCGCCGATCGTGGTGCCGAAGCGCGCGAGCGCGATGCGCCGCCCCTCGTGCTCGACGTAGATCGTCATGCGCGGGCGCCGCTCGACCGGCTGCGCGCGCTCGCGGCCCTCGTCGTCGTACGGGAACTCGTACCAGACGTCGCCGCGATCGATCTCGATCGAGATGTCCATGTCGCCGGCGTAGTACGCGGGCAGCTCGGGCGCGGCGATCGCGACCACGCGCTCGCTCCCCGGATCGAGCTCGCCGAGTCCCTCGAGCATCTCGAGCGTCGCCTCCGGCGTGTCGAGCCCGAGCGCGCGCTCGATGCGCTCCGAGAGGTCGACCTCGAAGTTCGGGATCGTCTCGCTCGAGACCGAGCCGTCCTCGATCACTCCGAGCGCGTGCATCGCCCGCTCGGTCAGCACCCGGAGCACCGCGCGCCGCTCGAGCTCGAGCGGCGCCTCGCGCAGCCGCTCGAGCGTCTCGCCGCCGACGTAGCCCCAGCCGTAGACCCGATGGCGCCGCTCGAACTCCGCGAGCGCCTCGTGGGTCGCCCAGTCGAGCGCGCCGCGCACGTAGGCGCCCTTCCCTTCGAAGTAGCCCTCGCACTCGAGGCGCGCCTGCGCCGCGCGGATGGCCTCGGCCCGCGGGCGCGCGGCGCGGTAATCGCGGAGCGCGCGCGCCTCTCGCTCGTCGAGCGCCGACGCGTCGAGCTCGGCCTCGCTGGCGACGCCCTGGGCCTCGACGAGCGCGGCGCCCCCGCGCTCGACGATGATGAAGTTGGTGGCGTCCCGGCGCGCGGCGGTGTTGTTCTGGTAGGCCGCGAAGCCGTCGAAGGCGACGAGCGGCGCGAGATCGAGCTCCGAGGCGCACTCGAGCTCGCGCACGTCGCGCATCCGCGATCGCAGGAGGCCGAGCGTCGGCATGATGCCGTAGAGCTCGAGGTGCTTGTCGCGCGAGGCGCGCGCGCCGTGGTGATCGTCGGGCGTCTCGCCGCGCGCGAGCGCGAGGTAGGTCTCGCGGTACGCGTGGGGGACACGCTCCTCGTCTTCGCCGCTCGCCTCGGTAAAGAGGTAGGGCGTCCACGCCTCGCCGAGATCGAGGAGGAAGTAGCCGTGCACGTCGGCGGTGGCCGCGTCCACCTCGCGGGTGCTCACGCCCTCCTCCCAGAGCGGGACCGGCCTCGCCATCGGCGGCGGGCGGCTGTCCACGCGCTCGCGCACCTCGGGCTCGGCGGGCTCGCCCATCGGCTCGAGGGGCTCGGCGTCGTGGTCCTCGACGGGCGCGGGCCCGGCTCCGTCGCAAGCGGTGAGGAGCGCGAGCGCGGCGATGACGATGGCGCGCACCGGCCGACCCTGGGTCATGCGGTGAGCGAGCGCAAGTTTCGCGAAGCCGTGTTGCACGCGCGCTGCGACTGCACGGCCTGCGCCACGCGCGAACAGCGTAGGCAGGACGGGGCGCCGCACGCGCGGCGCGTCCCTCGCGACACGCCGCGTCGGCCCTCGGACACGCTCGGCGGCTCACGATCCCTTGCCCGTGCCCCTGCCCCTGCCCCGTGCCCAATCGGGCAGGGGCAAGGGCATGGGCAAGGGCAAGCGCGTCAGCGCGCGGAAGCTGTGGTATAGGTCCGCCCCCGCGCGCTCCCTCGGCGCGCACGACCCCCTCGAGGGGATGGAGGAATCGCAGGATGTCGACGCCGCTCTTTGGTCCGCCCACCTCGGGAACGCCCCTCGCGATGGGGGCCGACGGGAACCTCAAGGTCCCGAACGATCCGATCATCCCCTTCATCGAGGGCGACGGAACCGGCCGCGACATCTGGCGCGCCAGCCAGCGCGTCTTCGACGCGGCAGTGGAGAAGGCCTACGGCGGCACCAAGAAGATCGCCTGGTACGAGGTGTACGCGGGCGAGAAGGCCTTCAACGAGTTCGAGAACTGGCTGCCCGACGAGACCGTCGAGGCCTTCCGCCAGTACCTCGTGGGCATCAAGGGCCCGCTGACGACGCCGATCGGCGGCGGCATCCGCTCGCTGAACGTCGCGCTCCGCCAGCGCCTCGACCTCTACACCTGCCTGCGCCCGGTCCGCTGGTTCACCGGCGTGCCCTCGCCGGTGAAGAGCCCTGGCGAGGTCGACATGGTCATCTTCCGCGACAACACCGAGGACATCTACGCGGGGATCGAGTTCGAGGAGGGGACCGAGGACGCCAAGAAGATCCTCACCTTCCTCAAGGACACCTTCCCCGAGCGCTACAAGAAGATCCGCTTCCCCGAGACGAGCGGCATCGGCATCAAGCCGGTCAGCGTCGAGGGCACGAAGCGCCTCACGCGCGCGGCCATCAAGTACGCCCTGACGCACGGCCGCAAGAGCGTCACCGTGGTGCACAAGGGCAACATCATGAAGTTCACCGAGGGCGCGTTCCGCGCGTGGGCGTTCGAGCTCGCCGAGGAAGAGTTCGCGAACGAGACGTACACCTGGGGCCAGTGGGAGCGCACCGTCCAGGCCAAGGGCCAGGACGCGGCCAACGCCGAGCAGGACGCCGCGATCGCCGCCGGCAAGATCATCGTGAAGGACGCGATCGCCGACATCGCGCTGCAGCAAGTGCTGACGCGCCCGAAGGACTTCGACGTCATCGCGACGCTCAACCTGAACGGCGACTACCTCTCGGACGCGCTCGCGGCGCAGGTCGGCGGCATCGGGATCGCGCCGGGCGGCAACATCAACTACGTGAGCGGCCACGCGATCTTCGAGGCGACGCACGGCACCGCGCCGAAGTACGCCGACAAGGACATGGTCAACCCGAGCTCGGTCATCCTGAGCGGCGTGATGATGCTCGAGCACCTCGGCTGGACCGAGGCGGCGAAGCTCATCCTCAAGGGCATCGAGACGAGCATCGCGAACAAGACGGTCACCTACGACTTCGCGCGCTTGATGGAGGGCGCGACCAAGGTGAAGTGCTCCGAGTTCGGAACGAAGATCATCGAGAACATGTGAGGTGCTGCCGTGAACATCCATGAATATCAAGGAAAGCAGTACCTCGCGAAGTACGGGATCCCGATCCCGAAGGGGATCCCGGCGTTCACCGTCCCGGAGGCGCGCACCGCGGCCAAGCAGCTGATCGGCGAGACCGGCAGCGAGGTCGTGGTGGTGAAGGCCCAGATCCACGCCGGCGGCCGCGGGAAGGCCGGCGGCGTGAAGGTCGTCAAGGGCGAGGCCGCCGCCGAGGAGACGGCCAAGGCGATCCTCGGGATGACCCTCGTCACCCCGCAGACCGGCCCGAAGGGCAAGAAGGTCGAGCGCCTCTTCGTCGAGCAGGGCATCGCGATCGAGCGCGAGATCTACCTCGCCATGCTGGTGGACCGCGAGACGCGGCGCGTCGTCGTGATGGCCTCCGCCGAGGGCGGCACGGAGATCGAGGAGGTCGCCGCGAAGACCCCGGAGAAGATCCTCAAGCAGTGGATCGAGCCCGGCATCGGCCTCATGCCCTACCAGATGCGGGAGATCGGCTTCGCCCTCGGGATGGAGGGCAAGCAGGTCAACCAGCTCGCGAGCCTCGGGCTCCGCCTCTACGAGATGTTCGTGAAGGAGGACTGCTCGCTGGTCGAGATCAACCCGCTGATCGTGACGAAAGACGGCGCGGTCATGGCGCTCGACGCGAAGGTGAACTTCGACGAGAACGCCAGCTTCCGCCACAAGGAGTGGGACGGGCTGCGCGATCAGGCCGAGGAGAACCCGATCGAGATCGAGGCCAAGCAGGCCGGGCTGAGCTACGTGGCGCTCGAGGGCAACATCGGCTGCCTGGTGAACGGCGCGGGGCTCGCGATGGCCACGATGGACATCATCAAGCACTACGGCGGCGAGCCCGCCAACTTCCTCGACGTCGGCGGCGGCGCCAACCGCGAGCAGGTCACGCAGGCGTTCAAGATCATCCTGAAGGATCCCGAGGTGCGCGGGATCTTCGTGAACATCTTCGGCGGCATCATGCGCTGCGACATCATCGCCGAGGGCGTGGTCGCGGCGACGCGCGACGTCGGGCTCGCGGTCCCGCTCGTCGTGCGGCTCGAGGGCACGAACGTCGAGAAGGGCCGCGAGATCTTGCAGGCATCGGGCCTCGCGATCACCCCGGCGGCGACCATGGCCGAGGGCGCACAGAAGATCGTGGAGCTCGCGAGCCAGAAGAAGGGGAGCTGAGCGATGTCCATCCTCGTCGACAAGAACACCCGCGTCCTGGTCTCGGGCATCACCGGCAGCGCCGGCAGCTTCCACGCCGACCAGTGCATGGCCTACGGCACGAACGTCGTGGCGGGCGTCACGCCCGGCCGCGGCGGGCAGACCTTCACCGGCAAGGAGTCGGGGAAGAGCTGCAAGGTCTACGACACGGTCGAGCAGGCGGTGCGGGAGACGGGCGCCAACTGCGCGCTCGTCTTCGTGCCCCCGCCCTTCGCGGCCGACGCGATGCTCGAGGCGATCGCGGCGAAGGTCGAGCTCGTCATCGGCATCACCGAGGGCGTGCCGGTCACGGACATGCTCAAGGTCCGCGCCGTGCTCGACAACCAGCAGCACTCGCGGCTGATCGGCCCGAACTGCCCCGGCGTGACCACGCCGGGCCAGGCGAAGATCGGCATCATGCCCGGCCACATCCACCGGCCCGGCAAGATCGGCGTCGTGAGCCGCAGCGGCACCCTCACCTACGAGGCGGTCGGCCAGCTCACCGCGCTCGGCCTCGGCCAGAGCACGGCGGTCGGCATCGGCGGTGATCCCGTCAACGGCACCGACTTCATCGACGTGCTCACGCTCTTCAACGACGACCCCGAGACCGAGGGCGTGATCCTCATCGGCGAGATCGGCGGCAACGCCGAGGAGCGCGCGGCGGAGTACATCCAGAAGTACTTCAAGAAGCCGGTCGCCGGCTTCATCGCCGGCACGACGGCGCCCCCCGGCAAGCGCATGGGCCACGCGGGCGCGGTGATCAGCGGCGGCAAGGGCACCGCCGCCGCGAAGATCGAGGCGCTCGAGGCGGCCGGCGTGAAGGTCGCCCCCACCCCGAGCGACATGGGCGCGACGATCAAGTCGATGCTCTGAGGCTTCCAGCACATCATGAGCGCTTTCCGTGAGGAGAGTGCCTACCGGACGGGCCGCGGATGATCCACATTCGTGGCCCGTCGCCGTTCGCGAAGCCCGCGCCGGCCAGCACTTTCGTTTGCCTCTCGACACAGGAGCGTCCTCGATATGAAGAAGCCCGTGAAGGTCGCGATCACCGGCGCGGCCGGCCAGATCGGCTACAGCCTCCTCTTCCGCATCGCCGCTGGCGACATGCTCGGCAAGGACCAGCCGATCATCCTCCAGCTGGTCGAGATCCCCCCCGCCATGAAGGCGCTCGAGGGCGTGATCATGGAGCTCGAGGACTGCGCGTTCCCGCTGCTCGCCGGCATCGAGGCCAGCGACGATCCGCGCAAGGGCTTCGAGGGGACCGAGGTCGCGCTGCTCGTCGGCGCCCGCCCGCGCACCAAGGACATGGAGCGCAAGGATCTGCTCGGCGCGAACGGCAAGATCTTCGTTCCCCAGGGCAAGGCGCTGAACGACGTCGCCTCGCGCGACGTGAAGGTGCTCGTGGTCGGCAACCCGGCCAACACCAACTCCTACATCGCGATGAAGAGCGCGCCGGATCTGCCGCGCGAGAGCTTCAGCGCGATGGTGCGCCTCGATCAGAACCGCGCGATGAGCCAGGTCGCGAAGAAGCTCGGCTGCCCGGTGACCGACGTGAAGAAGCTGACCATCTGGGGCAACCACTCGGCGACGCAGTACCCCGACGCGTACCACGCCGAGGTGAACGGCAAGTCGGTGGCGTCGCTGGTGAACGACCAGGCGTGGATCGAGAAGGACTTCATCCCGAAGGTCCAGCAGCGCGGCAAGGCGATCATCGAGGCGCGCGGCGCCTCGAGCGCGGCCTCGGCGGCGAGCGCGGCGATCGATCACGTCCGCGACTGGGTGCTCGGCACGCCCAAGGGCGACTGGGTGTCGATGGCGGTGCCCTCGGACGGCAGCTACGGCATCCCGGAGGGGATCCTGTACGGCTTCCCCACGACCTGCGAGGGCGGCAAGTGGTCGATCGTGCAGGGCCTCGAGATCGACGCGTTCAGCCGCGCTCGCATGGACGCCACGCTCAAGGAGCTCCAGGAAGAGGCCGACGGCGTCGCCGATCTACTGTGACTCTCGGCGGGCGCGCTTGCGCAAGCGCCCAGATTGCTTAGCGATTTTCGTGCGCGACCCGGATCGTTCTGCTATCAGCCCGGCGCTCGTCGGGCCGGAAGTTCCGGGTCGCAGCACGAAAGAGAGACGCTTCCCATGGCAGTCGAGAGGACCCTTTCCATCATCAAGCCCGACGCGGTCGAGAACGATCGCATCGGCGCGATCCTCGCGATGATCGAGGGCGCAGGGCTCCACATCAAGGCCGTGCGCATGATGCACCTCAGCCGCCCGGTGGCCGAGGGCTTCTACGCGGTGCACAAGGCGCGGCCGTTCTTCGGCGAGCTCGTCGAGTTCATGACGCGCGGCCCGGTGGTCGTGAGCGTGCTCGAGGGCGACAACGCCATCGCGCGCTACCGCGAGCTGATGGGCGCGACCGACCCGGCCAAGGCCACGGACGGCACCATCCGCAAGGCGCACGGCACCAACGTCGGGGAGAACGCGGTGCACGGCTCGGACGCCGCCGAGACGGCGCAGAACGAGATCCGCTACTTCTTCCCCGGCTACGAGCTGTAGGCTCGCGCGCCCGGCGCTATTCTGCCGGGTGTGCTGAGCCGCCAGACGCTCCCTGGGCTGGGAGCGGCGCTGATCGTCGCCTCGTGCGGCATCGGCGCCGCGCCTCGTCCGAGCGCGCGGCCCGCACCGAGCGACACGGCCGTCGAGGTCGCCGCGCTCCTGCCGGACGACGCGGAGCGCTGCGTGGGCGCGCGCCCCGGGCT